>JAGXLC010000431.1 GCA_018334875.1 Bacteroidales bacterium
AGAGAGAATGAAATTCATCTTTCGGTAACCTATTTCACCTTTAATGAGTTTCCAGGCAGAAATTAACCTTTTCATATTTATTTCCATTTGTGATGATAACCTTATTAACTCCGGGCGCAACAACAAAGATACCTAAAATACCGTGGGGCAGTACATAAAATTTCCGGATCAGACTATTCCGGCAATATTTCTCCCTTTTGCATGTGCAATATGCGGGTACTGTATTGAGCTGCTTTGCTGTCGTGAGATACCAGCAAAACGCTTCCACCTTCGCGGGTATACTCCCGGAGATATGAAAAAATGATGTGTGCGTTGTCTTCATCAAGATTCCCGGTGGGTTCATCGGCCAGGATAATTTGTGGTCTGTTAAACAAAGCTCTGGCCAGAGCGGTTCGTTGTTTTTCTCCCATGCTCATCTGATACGGGAAATGATCCATTCGGCCGGAGAGTCCGAAATGCTCTGCAAGCTGCTCGGCCCTGGCTCTGGTGTCGTGATTTCCAGTAGCCAAAGCAGGAGAAACAATATTTTGCCGAACAGAAAGGTATGGAATAAGATGAAACTGTTGAAAGACAAATCCGAGGGTATTGGCCCGAAGCCTGTTCCTTTGGGCATTGTCCATTTTATAAGGATCCTGGCCGTCTATAGTGACATTCCCGCTTGTAGGATGCAGTAAAGAGCCTGCTATCAGCAAAAGGGTGGTTTTTCCGCATCCACTGGGCCCGTTAACCGTTAAAAACGCACCTTCCTCAAGCTCAAAAGAGATGTCTTTCAAGGCTTCAACAGTTCCTTGTTTTACATGAAATGTTTTATTGATATTATTAAATATAAGCATACGCTTCTTATAATTCATTAGTGTAACAGTTTATTAAAGGATTAAATTTCAGATTGATTTACATGCCAAATTCAATAACTTTGCTTGTATCTCCATGGAACCCGCATGTTAATCATTTTCTTGTTGTGTAGGTTCTGCATGCGGGTTTCATTCGGATAAAGTTTGATTATATATTTGTAATTCAATTAAATAAAACCTCAAAAATCAAACCTTGTGCTTCCTTCGCCATGGAACCCGCATGCCACTCATGTCCTTGTTGTGAAGGTTCCTAGATGCGGGTTTCTTTGACTTTAATACATCCTTTTCGCTGAATTTTGGCTTACTCTCTGTGCAGTATTTCTGCCGGATCCTCCCTGGCGGTTGCCAAGGCTGGGATCCATGCTGCCATTATTGACAACAGCGTGGCACCCGCAATGGAAATAAGAAGCAACCAGGCTAAATACGAGGGTTCAAGGTTAATCCAAACAAATGAGCCTTCCAGGAACTTACTGAAAATGTAACTGGAAAGAAGTCCTCCCAGAAATCCCGTAATGCCACCTAAAATACCAATTATAAAATACTTCGTGAGAAAAACCTGCAAAATCTTTCCTACCGGGAAACCCATTGCCCTAAAGATACCGATCTCTCCACGCCGCGAGCGGAAATTCAGTAAGCCCAAAAACGCGATCCAAACGCCACATGCAATAAAAATCACCGGAATCAAAACAGAAGTAATGCTTTCCCTTACTTCCCGTAAATTCTGACGATGTTTCATTTCACTTTGTATGGATTGCTTTGCTCTTTCCCGTACTTTCATGCGGGCTTCTTCTCTTGCCAGGATCTTGCTGCTACCCTGCTCGATCACCTGTGTTCCGGGAAGAACCTCCGTTATTTTGCTTCTTAATTCCCCGGGCTCTACATCTCCAAAACACAAACATTCCAATGCAAGTATGGCATTGATCACTCCCTTTTTGTTTAACATTTTCTGGGCTTTTTCCAGATAAATCCAGGCGGAGATATCATCCTTATTGCCCCTTTCCTCAAAACATTCATCTACAATAAATTGCTCCCCATTAAGTCGAATCTCCTCTCCTTCATTCAGATCCAATTTTCTATGGAGACGATATCCCAGTTTGATAGTGCCTTCGGATACGGGATTCACCATGGGCTCTCTATAGGGCTTATCCTGATTCGGCACTTCTCCTCTCGTGCCAATCAGAATGATCTCGGTATCTTTTTCTTCCCATTTCACCCTGGTTTGCAAAATCGGAAGAAAATGCCTGGCTATAAGTAAACCTGAACCGGCCAGTTCCTCTACATAATTTTCCGGCATATACGTATCCCCATAATCTTTGGCATACCAATCAGAGACATCCTGATTTTTAGGAAGTATCAAAATATTGAAACCCAGTTCCAGAGTTGCTTTACGCATATCATTCCGAAGGGAATCCATACGCTGTTCCAGTTGCGCCTTTTTGGTCTGTAGGATCTGGTTGGTGCGATAATCATGGATACGTAGAATCAGTATTGAACCGATCAATGCACTTATGGCAATAAAAACAGAAACCACAGAAAGAATAAAATTTCTCCTGCGATAACCCATTTCATCCTTAACCAATCTGTGGCCGGAAATCCCTTTTTTCATATTGATCTTCTTTATCTTCGCTTTAAAACAATAACAGTCACCACACCGATGATCACAACAAGAATCCCTATTATACTACCGGTGGTATTCATTATTTTAGAACTAAAAAATGAAGCATTCTGGTCGGTAGTAAGATCAATGATGGAATCATTTTCTGTAGTAGTAATTGTTGAACCGGAGGCCGAGGCAGAGTCTGGCATCACGCTGGTAAGCGTTGGAGAAGACTGTTGATCTGAATACTCGTTAAATGCTTTTTCCCAATTGGCCTTTACCAACAAATCTGTTCCCGGGCTGGCCATTTTCACCTGACAGGCACATGGACTCATAAGAAACCTCATGATGTTGTAGATACTTTCCTGAGATATATCCTTTCCGCTAACAGTGGTTAGAGCCCTTCCCCTGCCAAAAACCGGTATAACCAGGGGTTCATTTATCCCGGATCCTTCTTTAAGGCCTGTGATCATAGAGAGCAAAACCGCTTCACCGGCGTTGTCTGCGGAAACTTCTACTACGGGAAAAGAAACCTCCCCCTCTTCGCTTTTTAACAGGTCTTCAAATCGAGGGTTTTGTTTCATCTCAGTCACCGTTTTTGAAATTCCTTCTTTCAATCTAACAACCGTCTCATTATTATCTGTTTGACCGGCCGGTTGGACAAGCATCCATACAACAGGACTTCCTTCAAGTAAATGATTGGTTAACTCCCTGAATTTTGCAGACTCCATCATAGTTTCCAAAACCGGCATATGCAGTGGACCGGTCCAAAAAGGTTTATTGCTCCCTTTCTCTCGCGGATACCACAAGGCAAGAGCAGGTAGCTTACCGGGTTTATTATCCTGCAGCAATTGTTCGTATTGATCGGGATTTGTTTCAACATCCAGTTTTTCAATACGAAGATTGAGCACTGAGTTGTCTTTACTGAGCATTTCCTGAAACTCGGCAAAGGT
>JAGXLC010000432.1 GCA_018334875.1 Bacteroidales bacterium
CGTGTCCGGTACCAACGAGGTTTAAGCCATCGGGTCCTATGATGATCCCGGTAATCAGAAAACCCAGGATGGATGGCAGGCGGAATCGCTGTAATATGAAGACAACGATTACAGAAAAACCAAGGATGATCAGGAGATTTTGTAATAAAGGCAGATGCATGGGATTATGCGGTCTTTATTTGTGATCAAGTTGAACCGTAAAGATAAAAAAAAGACCTTTATAACAATGTTTTTATTTGTTCCAAAACCATTTCCCCATTCTCTTTTCCTTTCCGCGCGCACCCCTGGTTACGGCAGATGCCGGAGTGCACAGTCTGTGGATAGGCTAAGGTATGGTTCCCAAAGAATGGTTGGTAACCCTTCTTTCTGAAGAAAAAGCAGATACCGGACATCGGGCATGGCATTTTACTTTGGAAATTGGGGGTTACTTATGTCGGGCAAGCCTTTTTTCCGCAGAAACAAAAGGTTCCGGACGTTGGATAAGGCACTTTTCTGCAGGAATATGGGGTTTCTGACGTCGGGTAAGCCATCTGTCCGCAGAAATATAAGATTCCGAACATCGGGTAACTCATTTTTCTACAGAAATATGCGATGCCCTCCGTCGGGTAAGCCTTCTTACTGCAGAAATATGCGATGCCCTGCATCAGGGAAGCTGTTTTTCTGCAGAAATATAGGATTTTTAACATAAGGTAACCTTTCTGTCTGCAGAAATTTGAGATTTTTAACGTAAGGCAGGCAGGATTTCCATGGAAATGTATGATAATTAGTGACTATAACCACATACCTGATGATCCAAAATACTAAACTCTAATATTCTAAATTCTAAACAATATCAAATGAACAAAACAAATAAATTTTAAAACGACAAAGCGTTTGGTCTAAAAAGCCATCTTTTGAGGTAAAAGGCACTTAGAGACTGTTGTAGATTGTTATTTGTCAGTAAAATAATTTCTATGCTTATAGCTAATAAAGCTGCTTAGTGCCTTCTTAGAAATCTTTTGATCTCCGGCAACTGCCGAATTTAACATTGGAATTTGTTTAGAATTTAGAGTTTAGAATTTAGAATTTAGAATTTAGTGTTTAGTGTTTAGTGTTTTGTATTCTATCCAGGTAATCAGATGCAGTCTGAAGCAGATGTTTCTGCTTCTCTTCAGGCATCTTATCAAAACTCCTCACCAGCATGCCAAGCCGTGGGTTTTGGGTGAAGAAATCCCGATGAATGTGCATGAAGCGCCAGAAAAGTGCGTTCCATGTATCTTGCCAGGGTCCTTTCGGATAATTGCTCATTTTCATCAGGTAGTTGCTTCCGCTGATATAGGGTTTGGTTGCCATCATCCCGCCGTCGGCAAACTGGCTCATGCCATAAACATTGGGCACCATCACCCAGTCGTAGGCATCGATGAACAGTTCCATAAACCAGCGGTACACCTCATCCGGATCAAATTCGCAAAGCAGCATGAAATTGCCAAGCACCATCAGCCGCTCGATGTGGTGACAATAGCCGGTGCTCAGGACTTTTTTGATGGTTACATCTACGGGATCTATACCCGTTGTTCCATCATAAAAGGATGGGGGTATTTTGCGGCTGAACTGCCAGAAATTCCTGGTGCGTTCCTGACTTCCCCTGAATTCATACATCCCCCGGATAAATTCCCGCCAGCCTATGATCTGGCGGATGAACCCTTCCAGTGAATTGAGGGGGATATCATTATCCCCGGCAAACCTGAGGGTGGTGTCCATAACCTCGCCGGGTGTGATCAGGCCTGCATTCAGAAGCGGGGACAATACACTGTGATGAAGGATGCTTTCCTCAGCAACAATGGCGTCTTCATAGGGCCCGAATGCTGCAAAACGGTTTTCCAGAAATTGCTGCAACGATTCTCTGGCTGTATTGAAATTGGCAGGATAGATTGGCGAGGGGTGAAGCGACCCGGGATTATCCGGAAAATGTTTGTTGACGTATTCCAGGGCTTCCTGAAAGTAACCATCTGCCTGAGGATATTCAATGACAGGTGCCTGTTTGTTCCGGGGATATTTTTTCCGGTTATCCGCATCAAAGCTCCATTTGCCTCCAACTGGCCTTTTTTGATCATCAATCAGTATGTTGTGTTTTTTTCTCTGCCGGATGTAGAAATCGTTGTGGGAAAATTTTTTCTTGTGGGGTTTAAAAAATTCCCTTAATGCCTCTTTGGTGTTCAAAAACATCGGGGAAGGGTGTTTCTCCAGATCAATGTTTTCTTTTCCTGCTGTATTTTCTATTCTTTTTTCGAGCCAGTTATCCGTAGGATCGATATAGTGTACCACTTTGATGTTTCGTTCTGCCAGTTTAGAAATAAGGGACCTGACATCGGAAAGCTTCTCATGGGCTTCAATATATATTACTTCAATACCTTTTGAATCCAGGTAATCCTGGTAAAATTTCATGCTTGCCCGGTGAAATGCCAGCTTTTGCCTGTGAAAGGCATATTGATTGAAGAAAAGAGATTCCTCAACAAGGTAAAGGGGATGTCCGTTATCAATAAGCGGACTGTTTTCGAACAGTTGGTGCGGAAAGATGAGATTTGCCTTGTTCATTGAATAATTTATAATTAAATAGATTCTTCCTAATCGGAATTATTCTGTTCTATCTGCCCAAAGATCTCTGTCAGCTTCTTCCTTCTGTATTCAAAAATTTCATTTAACTTGTTGCTGATAAAAAACCGGTTGGCCACTGTTCCCAGGAAGCCAAAAGGAGGTTGATAGGTAACCAGGTCGGTCATCAGCACACCTCCGTCTACCGGAGTGATCTTGTGCTCGTGGTGCCAGATCTTATAAGGCCCTGATCGCTGCTCATCCACGAAATACTCTTGTTCGCTGATATGCGTAATTTCCGTTACCCAGTTCATTTTAATTCCGGGGGAAGGGCTGACCTTGTAGATGATGATCATGCCGGGATACATCTTATCAGGGAGATTACGTGTAGTAATATCAAATCCCATGTATTCCGGTGTGATGTTTTGAAGATTGCTGGGAGCAGCTATAAAATCCCAGACTTCCTGCAAGGTTGATGGTATCTTTTGTTCTCTGTAAAGTTGATATACCGGCATAATTAAATTTTAGCGGATTGTATATTGTTTTGTATTATGATTTAATCTAAAATTTGATTATTTCATGATCCTGCCATATATATGCTACCTGTCGCTCTTTCAGAGCTTCACGCGCATTGGCTGTTTTACTTTACACAGGGTTTCACACGACTGCGTCGGGGCTTCACCCTGTGCTATTATCTGTCGGGGCTTCGCCCCTTAATCTTTTATGAGACATTCGGGCGAATGATGCAGGCTTTAATCATTATTTTTGATCCATTTCTGTTTCAAACATTTTGATGGCCTTGTACAACACCCCGGCAGAA
>JAGXLC010000433.1 GCA_018334875.1 Bacteroidales bacterium
CTGGCAGGTAGATCTTGAAGAGGCTTATAAAATTGTCGGACCGGATGTGATTCGTTGCGGCAACATCAACCCTGTGGATATTCAGGACGGCTCGTATGAAGAAGTGAAAAAAATCTCCAGGACACTTGTTAACAATGAAAAACACCGCAAATATATCCTTTCAGCAGGGTGCGAAATTACAGTCAATACCCCTCCTGAAAATCTCAGGGCCATGCGGGAAGCTTCGGATATGTAATTTCTAAATACATTCTACTTTTTATGTTCTTGCATTTTTAGGCAGAAAATGAAATTCTAATATGCCGGCCTTGCCGGCAGGAATATTAAAATTTAAAAATTAGAAATCACCTACTCCTTTTAAATGGTCGTTTGCAGTGACCGTTTCCGGTAATCTCTTTACTTTTTCTTTTGTTGTTGTTTCTGTCATATATTTAAATTGAATATCTTGAAAATAATGACTTGTTGGATAAAAAAAACGACTTCGTCTGGGTATAATCACAAAATAAATACCGGCCAAAATAATTAACCGGATAAAGGAAATATTTTATTTTAATTTTGAAAAAAGAACAAACATTGTTACTTTTGAATTGTTTATGATTGTATCCTGTTTTATGAGGGTTCATTGTGCTAGGTAACAAAATTAGGAGTTTTTACGTTATAATATCAAAAAGAGGACCTATGAGTACCCAGGAAGAAAAAATTCAAGAAACAATTCACGTATTACTTTATATTATTCATAAAGTTGGTGGGCAAGCTGATTTCCACAAAATATTTAAGATACTATATTTCGCGGACAAAAAGCATCTTGCAAATTTTGGCAGGTTCATTAGTGGAGACAAATATATCGCCATGAAGGATGGGCCTGTCCCATCAATAGCTTATGATATTTTAAAAGCACTTAGAGAAGAAGGTTTCTTGTCTAACTTCAAGAAAGAAATGGAATCCTATTTTGAGTTGATGTCAGATTATAAAGTAAAGGCTAAAAGGGAGCCTGATTTAGATGAACTTTCACAATCTGAGATAGATTGTATTAATGAATCTATTGAAAAAAATGCAGAATTAAAATTTAGTAGATTAAAAAATAAGTCTCATGATTCAGCTTGGAAAAAGGTTATACGAGATTGTGAGATGAATATAAAAGATATTGCTGAAGCAGAAGGGGCAAATAAATATATGATAGAGTATATTAATGAAAAAATAGAGAACCAAAATGCAGACTTCGAATGAGTTCAGTTCCAAACTCCTTAGAAGCATTTAACGAAAGTACCTCACCACCCTACATAAAAATTGGAACTGTATTACGATTATATGTAAAAGATATTACACCTCCAAAACCTAAACGATTTATAGTTGTAGGATTTACAGATGACAAATCCGAATTAGCAACCGTTTTCATTAATTCAAATATTAATGAAAAAGTTAACTGGAGTATAGAACATCAAAATGCACAAATAAAACTCCCAAAAGATAAACCATTTCTAGAAAGAAAATCATATGTGGATTGTTCTGAATTGAAGCAATGGAGTGTCATGTATCTTGAATCAAAAGTAAAAAACAATCCAGAGTATATTATTGGAGAATTAGAAAAAGACGACTTAGATAAAATACTCAATAACATTAAATATTCTCAAATTATAAAAGGGAAATATTTAAAGAAATACGGTTTTAAAGATAAATAGATTATTACGGCCTAGTCAATATCTTCTTGCTATAAGCATAAAAAACCCTCCGGAATCTAAACGGAGGTTAACGGAAAACCAACGGAACGGCAAATTTTTGGTGTAACTTTGTGCGAAATTACAGGCGTTCAAAGGCTCCGTTCATTGAATCTTTCCATGATCTCTTTCCAGTTGGTGAAGACGACATCCTCGTTTTCAAAAAAATGCTGCAATTTGGGATCTCCAAACATCTTCTTTTCCCATACCCTTTGCTGCCAGGAATTGGTTATATCTTTCAGGTCATCGGTCTCCTCCGAGGGATGAAAGATGATCTCCGTCAGGCCGGGCTGAAGATTCTGAACCAATTTTTTGAAATTGTCAACTTTTTCCTCATAGGTTGATCCTTTGGGTGCGCTGGTAAAATTGTCAACCTTGGGCAAAGAATAGTCTTCAATGAGTTGAATGACTTCTTCGGTTATGGGATATCCCTGTTTTTTATATTTATCAGCAACATCGGGATTCGAGAGATCAATGGCATTGGCAGGAATGCCGTATTCTTCTGCTACTTTGAAAAAAACCTTCACATATTCAGGGGTTGCGTACAGGGTGCCCATGTGGGTATCGATGTGATCGGGTTTGTAGCCAAGGGCAATGGATTCTTCTATCTGGGCACGGATCTCCTTTTCCACCTCTTCTGCACTGGCATGCTCAACAACCTGGGGCACGTTATCCCATAATTTCCCGTCAGGATCAACCAGTCCGGGTACTTCATCCGGATCGCTTACCGGCCCCCACCTCCAGGTTTCCCATTCACTGGTGTGGGTTAGATGCAATCCCACATCTTCCTCCGGATGATCTTTCGCCCAGCGGATCATTGACTCGGCTGCAGGGCACGGCATCATGACAGCAGTTGACTGTATCCGGTCCTTTTCAAGCATCTCCTTAACGGCTTCGTTGGCTTCAGCAGACATACCGGCATCGTCGGCATGAAGAATGAGTATCTTTTTCTCCGAAGGATAACCCAGCTTTTCTGCCCAGGTCTCCTGGGCCATTTTTTCTTCCTCTGATTTTTTACCGGGGCCCTTGCAGGTGGGTAAAGTTGCGGTGAATACCATAACAGCAGTTAATAATGACAAAACATATACTATTCTTTTAATCTTCATTGGTCTCAAAATATTAAACTGATTTTTGTAATGACTTCTTCCATGCCAATGTTCCCGGAACCAAGATATTGTAAGGCATGGTGTCCGGCTTTCACTCCATAAACCAAATGGCTGCAATAATGTCCGTGCAATTCACCGGCTTTTTTGAGCAACCCTTCCAGATCATCGGTTTCTACCATTTTTTCTATACCCTGACGAACTTCATTTTTCATTATAAGCCAATTTTGATAGGTTCCATCCTTTTAACCAGAACAAAAGTAGGACAAATTCGTCAAAATCGAAAAAATTTCCGGATGCTACTAAATTTGCTGCTTTACCGATAAACTTTTTTTTTATTTTCACCGTAAATCTCCTATATATACAAGATTTCAAACTTTTTTTACATGAAAGAACATACCATTCACGCTCAAGGAATTTACGATTTTGAACTACAGGTAAACCGGTTTTTTAATGACAATCCGTTTATAGAAATCCAGGCCATCGACCCTTTGAAAAGTGAATACCATAAAAAAGTTCAAACATTAAATCATCTGAAGTTTGTGATCTCCATTATATATGATTAG
>JAGXLC010000434.1 GCA_018334875.1 Bacteroidales bacterium
AAACAATATGAAAACAATCCGGAAAAAAGGGAAGAAGATCTTGAAAGAATAAGACGAAAATTCATGAAACAAACGAAAAAATCTACAGGTAATTAAAGCTTCCGCTAACTCGGGAGATATTATGCTAACATGCCTGCAGCCTCTCAACCTTCTTCTTTTCCCATAACATCTTAATTTCTCACCAAACCCAGAACATCGGGTATCCGGCAGGGGTGTTATTCCAAAGCGACAGAAAACTATACCGGGTGGATTTGCATGCTGGTAACAACGGTTTTAATATGAGTCCCAACCCCACATTTTGACAGGTCAGTAGCACTAAACTGCCTGGCCGGCAGACGGGAAAAAGAAACACCACCTAAAAGATTTCCAGACTCTTAAGTTTTCTCCCACGCTGCCCCTGGCCCCTTAAGGGGAATCCCACCCGCCATCACCTCTAAGGCTTACCTGATAATAGCTAATTTACCTTTGGCTTTCTGCGTGGGAGGGCACTCTGCAAGCTTGTAAAATTCTAATAAAATCTCCCTTGGAACCATACCTCTAATTTTCTGGGGACTGGGTTCCTCTTTAGGGGTTTAGGGGTGAGCGCGGGAATTCCTGACAACAGGCGTCTAATAATTTTTTATCTCTATAAATCGTTAACAATCTTTGAAAAAAATAAGTATGTGTTGTATTCTAAACCTTTCATTAACCAAAGGGTATTTGAAATGGTTGACTGCAATACCGTAACTTAAGGACCGCATTCATTGAAATGCGTTTTTTTTATTTTATGGAATCCCGATAATTTTGATACCTTCTTCTGCATTTTCTTTTCCCCCTCGCTCGCCCCTGGCTCCGGCAGCCAACGGATGTATCCCTCCCACCTACATCTCTGAGGTCTGACTATTAAACTATATCTAGTGTAACTTCGGTTTCTGTGCGGGAGAGCACTCTGCAACATGTGTTTTCATTTCTCTGTATCTTCTATCTCTACATTTTCCTGATCATTAATATCCTTTAAAGTTACCGCTTTTATTTTTCCGGCCCAGGCAGGGTGGTAATCCGTTTCTACATGTATATAATTGTCGGTATAACCGGTCATTTTTCCATTTTGACTGTAACTTTCAAACAGTACCTTTCTTTTTTCTCCCAGGTGTTGCCTGTAGAACTTCATTATTTTCCGGTGGGCCAGCTTCTGTAATTTTTCGCTTCTCGGTTTGATGATGTTGCCATGCACCTGGCCTTCCATCCGGGCAGCGGTGGTATGGGGTCTTGGAGAATAAGGGAATACATGGTAGTAGCTGGCATCCAGTTTTTGAAGGAATTCAAAGGTCTCCTGAAACCTTTCTTCACTTTCCCCGGGAAAACCAACAATCACATCCACCCCGACAAATGCATCTGGTACTTGCTTCTTGATCTGCTGTAGTTTATCGTGGAAAAACTCCCGTGTATACCTTCGTTTCATTTTTTTTAGTATGTCGTTGGAACCGGATTGCAGGGGGATGTGAAAGTGGGGGAGAAACTTTTCTGATTGGGATACAAATCGGATGATGTCATCATTCAAAAGGTTGGGTTCAATCGAAGCGATGCGGTATCGCTCAATACCGGGAACACTTTCCAGCCGTTGGATAAGCTCCGGGAAGGTTTCCCCGGTGGTCTTTCCAAAATCGCCTATGTTGATGCCGGTCAGGATGATTTCTTTGACACCGGAGTCTGCAATCGTACGGGCTTCCTCAACCAGATGATCAATACCCGGGTTGCGGCTTTTCCCTCGGGCCATGGGGATGGTGCAGTAAGAACAATGATAGTCGCATCCGTTTTGCACCTTGAGGAACGAGCGGGTGCGGTCACCCAGGGAATAGGCGGGATGAAATCTTAGCATTTTGTCCGAATCAGAAATGTGTATTTCCGGGCCCTCATTTTTGCTTTCATTTTCAATAAAATTAACGATGCTGAACTTTTCATCATTCCCGAGAATAAGGTCTACACCTTTTAAAGCCGCAATTTTTTCCGGCTGCACCTGGGCATAGCACCCTGCTACAACGATTTTGGCTTCCGGATTCAGCTTTCTTGCCTTTTTAACGCTCCTTCTGCTTTTTCGATCCGCCTCATGGGTTACGGTACAGGTGTTGATGACGTAAACATCCGCCTTTTCACTGAAGGGCACCTGTTCATAGCCCTGTTCCTGAAATTTTTCAGCCAGTGTGGAGGTTTCCGCGAAGTTCAGCGGACATCCCAGGTTATGTAAAGCTATTTTTTTGGCCATGCACATGCTTTAATTAGAGTCTGTCTATAATATCCGCTGGCTGCGTTACGCTCGTTTTTCATGCCAGTCAATTACATCTGGTAGAGACGCACGGCCGTGCGTCTCTACCAGATGGCATTCAAAACTCGCAAGCCTTGCCAGCGAATATTCTAGACAAGACTCTTTCAAATCTCTTTGACTTTATAGACAAACACTAATTATGATTTTGTAAACGAGTACAGGGGAGGACAAATTATAAAAAATTATTTTTAATGAAATTTTTGATTTTTTAAAAAATTTTATATCTTACCCCATTCAAAAATGGATGAAATATATGGAACCATTATCCCATCATGTCATGGAAACCCCAGCCTGCTTTCCTTGAGACATGATCTATAAAATGTAAATACACCGATACGGACGTTATTTATGGATTCGCAGATTCCAGACCATAATGGTCGTATCAAAGGTTTTTTAAACATGCTGACCTGTTAATTATGAATCATGAGGGAAATATAGACGATTCCTGGCTGATTGAGCGAATCAGGGAAGGAGAGGAATTTGCTTTCGAGTGTGTCTTTAAATGCTATTACACAAGGCTTTATCTATATGCCTTAAAATATGTTAAGGACAGCCAGACTGCCGAAGGGGTGGTTTTACGGGTTCTTGAAAGGTTATGGGAGAAAAGGGAGCAGATCTCCATCGATCAGAGCCTTTCTTCTTATTTATTCCAATCGGTGTATCACGAATCACTGGATCATCTTAAAAGTTTCCACCACCGGCAGAAACCTACCGAGTATCAATACCTGGAAGACAACAGCACCCCCGATGACAATTTTCTTGCCCAATTTTATGCCGATGAGCTTGAGGAAAGGATCAAACAAGGCATCAAACAACTTCCGGACAAATGCCGGTATATTTTTTATTTGAGCCGGTATAAAGGCCTGTCTCATAAAGAAATTGCAGAAAAACTGGATATCTCGTTTCATACGGTAAAGCATCAGATCGGCATCGCACTGGAAAAGTTAAGCGAATTGCTTGATAATGAAGAATAAATTATAAATTCACAGTACCTTACGGGGCAAGTTTTGCCAAAAAAAGCAAGAATTTGACCGGTAAGGTACTACTATTTTAAAGGACAAGCTTGAAAAAAATCCTTC
>JAGXLC010000435.1 GCA_018334875.1 Bacteroidales bacterium
ATTTATTTGGGGAAGCCCCCATTGCGTATAACGGTTTCGGGTATGAAACGTAGAGCACTTCCGATCTGCTTACCTGTCCACCGAGACAAAGCTTGCTAAAAACCCAAAACTTGCGGAAACCACCGTTTGCCCTATGTTTTATACCCATTGTTGAACTAAATCCGCCACCGGCGGATAGCTTGTATCAAAGATAAAAATAATAAAAATTTTCTGTATCTCTGTATATTATTAACTCTTAAAAATACAGAGATGAAAAGAAAATCAAGTCCAACAATTTTGGAACAAGCAATTGCTTTGGTTCCTGAGTTTGAAAGAGTAATCGCAAAACTTGCACAACAGGTAACCTTGCGCGGACAGAGCAAAAGTACCCTGGATAATTACACAAGACGCATCGCTCTGTTTGTGATTCATTTCAAAAGACTGCCCGAGCAGGTGAGCGAAGATGAGATCAATGAATATCTGGTAGCTTTGGCTCGAGATCCCAGATCACCATCCCGAAGCAGCTTTAAACATATGGTTTATGGCCTGAGATATTACTACCGCCTGCTTGGGATGAATAAAAAGGCTATTGCCCTTCCCTCACTGAAGCAGGACACCAAATTACCTGTCATACTAAACCGCTCTGAACTGAAAGAACTTTTTTCCGCCCCCTCACTCCTCAAACAACGCATCGTCCTTACCCTTATTTATTCTGCAGGTTTGCGCGGACAGGAGGTGATTAACCTTAAAATATCGGATGTTGATTTCGAGCGGATGACCATTCACATCCGCCAGAGCAAATACAAAAAAGACCGCATAGTTCCTTTATCTCCAACTATGGCCATCGGGCTAAAGAAATACTTGAAAGCGGAAAATCCTCACATTTGGCTGTTCAACGGGAAATTACCCGATAGCCGGTATAGTGTAAAGGGATTATCGTGGGTGATGCGAGAAAACCTTAAAAAGACTTCCATAACCAAAGAAGTCAACCTTCATACACTCCGGCATACCTATGCCACTCATTTACTTGAGGAAGGGGTTAACATTGTCACTCTGAAAGACCTGCTGGGACATGCAGATATCACCACTACGATGATTTACTTGCATGTTGCCCAATGCAAACAGGTAAAACCTCACAGTCCGCTCGATTCTTTGTATGGCAGGCAAAAGAAATAAACTTGAGCTTGCCGATGTAGTCAGGAAATTTGGCAAAAGCTTAATTGCACGGGATAACCTATCCCCAGGCCAAACCAAAGCACTGCATAATATCCTGCGGTGCCGGACTGCTTCTTTGGGCGGACACGAAGAAGCATGCGATCACTGTGGAACCATTCGCTACAGCTACAACAGTTGCGGAGACAGGCACTGTCCAAAATGTCAGGGCAACAAGCAGGCTCTATGGATTGATGATTTACAGGAAGCTACCCTTCCGGTAAAACATTATCATATCATCTTCACCGTGCCTCATTGTCTTAATGAGGTTTGCCTGTGGGACCAACGGATGTACTACAACATCCTTTTCAGTTCCGTCTGGAGAACCTTGCATAGTTTCGGTTATACCCATTATGGTGTTGAGACCGGCGCTGTAGCTGTATTGCACTCCTGGGGTCAGAATCTTTCACTGCATCCTCATATTCATTGTATCGTACCGGCTGCCGGTTACAGCCTCAGGGGCGAATGGAAACATATAGGTAAAACCGGTCATTATCTCTATCCTGTATTTCAGTTGAGTGATACTTTCCGGGGAAAGTTTCTGAACAGTCTTAAACGAAAAGTCAACAAAACAGGGATGCTTGAGGGTTTTGATAAACAAGTGCAAAAGGCCTGGAAAACCCGCTGGGTTGTTAATAGCGACGCCTCTATGGCAGGGGCGGAACATGTAATTCGGTACCTGGGACAGTATACGCACAGGGTGGCTATATCCAATCATCGTATACTTGACATGACCGATACCCATGTGACATTTATAGCCAAAGATTACCGCGACCAGGCTATCCGAAAACCGGTCACGCTTGACGGTGTTGAGTTCCTGCGAAGGTTTTGTCTGCATGTGTTTCCGAAACGATTTGTGAGAATACGTCGCTATGGAATTTACAATCCCACGACCATCCGCAATCTTGATTTGCAGTTTATACCCGAGAAAAAACCTGACATTGATCAATTAGCAAACCCAGTAGAAACTACTGCCGAACGCATCAGGCGGCTTACAGGTTTTGACAGTGGCCTATGCCCGGTTTGTAAAAAGGGTAGAATGCGTGTGATTCGAGGAATACCCCGCATCAGGTCACCGGCCGCTCATCTGCCGACCATGCTTCTTTCATTGCTGCAATAAACCATATTACCTTTCTCAATCTTCATTTTCATGAAGACATGGATCATATGGTCTGAAATATCGTTTTTGAGCTTAAAATGAGCATTCAGACAGGGATTATTTTATAAAAAAGTCAGGTATTCTTTCAAATGACCCACCAGAGCCTCCAAATTATTTACCAAAATATCCAGAAAAGTCTCGTTAAGTGCATAGCTACAGCCTGGATTTAGTTCAACCGGGAATCCTCGCTGGGTCTTACAGACCGCTCAGATTCCTATATATTACAGTGCGTTTTTTATTTCTTGATTAATCTGATCCAGCATTTCTTTTACAGGTTGGAATAGAGGCAAGACGGAATTCTCGTCGTAATCAAAGACAACTTCATAATCAGCTTTTTGGCGCCAGTCATAAAGTTCCGATAGCAGACGTCCATATTTTTTATCAAACTTTCCGGTTTTTACAAAATGCTGTGAAAACTGACTCTTGAGGGTGGCATGCCTTTTTGTTTCAATTCCCTTTAAAACAAGAAGAGCATTGGCTGCAAAAAACAAGGTATAGTAAAGTCTATTTACAGCAGAATTCCAAAATCCATTTTCTGATAATACCTTGGCAGCTTCATAGGTTTTGTAAGCTTTCTCTATTCTATATTTTACGTATTCTGTTCTTTCTTCAGGGGTCATAGAGATATGCCTTCCTTATTTACATTCCGATAGAAAGGGGTTATTCGTTGTTTTCTGCGCCACTCATCTTTAGAATAAATAAAAATTGACAGTGGTTCTCCGGTTTCTAATTCGAGGTCGTATAGTTTATCCCTGAACTTATTTTCAGTTTCCAGGTCTACTGGATAATCGGTCAAAATGAGGATGTCCCAGTCAGATTCGGAATGTTCATCTCCTCTGGCTCGCGATCCGTATAAAATCACTTCTGCTTTAGGATCGATAAAGTCGATAGTGCGACGGATCAGTTGACTTATCGTATTTGTCTTTTTTTTCATAGTCACAAAGATAATAAAATCCAATGACTTTGCTTCTTATCTAAAAATGCACTGTAACGGTCCGGGTTGTACCCCC
>JAGXLC010000436.1 GCA_018334875.1 Bacteroidales bacterium
AGGATCTGGTCGTCGATCGCAGTGCTTTTGACAAGATTATGGAAGCGGGAGGATTTGTCTCAGTAGATGTCGGTTCGGCACCTGAAGCCAATCAAACTCCGGTAAAGAAAGTTCATGCAGAGAAAGCCTTTGATGCAGGTATTTGTATTGGATGCGGTGCCTGTGTGGCTGCCTGCAAGAATTCATCTGCCATGCTGTTTGTCTCGGCCAAAATATCTCAGCTTGCACTGCTTCCTCAGGGCAAACCGGAAGCCAGGCGAAGGGCGCTGAATATGCTGGCAAAAGCTGATGAGTTGGGGTTTGGTAGTTGCACCAGCACCGAAGCCTGTGAAGTTGAATGTCCCAAGACCATCTCTCTGGAACACATCGCCCGGATGAACAGGGAGTATTTCCGGGCTTCCTTCTCCGAGGAGGAAAAGGAGTAAGAAGACCGCCGGAGGAAGATCATGAAATCAGTTGGCAATGGCAATTTGCAGCTTACTATATTGCAGAATTAGATTTAAGGAAATAAGATATAGCAATACAGTTGGTCCCGCAGAATGCGGGAGCAACGGGCAGTTGGCAAGCCATATAGCTTCAGTGAGCATGAGGATTTATTGTAACTGCAAATTTATATTGAATTAGTTGACAACCCTGAAAGCTACAGTTGTCAGAGATACTCAATAGTCAAAATATTCCGTAATTCCGAAACCGTTGCGCATGCATGCATGATATTTTCCAAAGCTGAGAAAACGTCTCGCATGCTTGCATGGCATTTTCCAGAGTCGAGAAACCGTCACGCATGCTTGCATGATATTTTCGGAACTCCCGGAAACGTGTCGCAAGCTTGCATGATGATCTCGGAAGTTTCCGAGATCCCCCCGCAGGCTCGCTGATGTTTTCGGAAAGTCCCGAAATCGTCTCGCATGCTTACATGATGGTCTCGGAAAGTTCCGAAATCATGTCGCAAGCTCGCATGAAAGCTTTGGGACTGAAATCATGTTGCTTTTTGATACAATCGAATGTTCATTGAATAATCAACCGACAATTATCCCTTCATTGTAGCCTCAACCTCCTCAGGGGTAATGGGCAGGCGCTTACCTATAACGCGGCAGCCATTGTCAGTTACCAGGATATCGTCTTCCAGGCGCACACCGCCAAAGCCCAGGTATTCACGGACTTTCTCATAGTTGATGAACTGGGTGAATTTTTTTTCGCTTTCCCATTTCTCGATGAGCTCGGGGATGAAATAACAGCCTGGTTCGTTGGTCAGCACGTGGCCGGGCTGCACCCTTTTGCCGAATCTTAGTCCTGAAAATCCAAACAAGGTGGGCCGTTGGATTTCCTCATCATACCCCACCAGATTCTCACCAAGGCCTTCCATATCGTGCACATCGAGACCCATGGGATGGCCCAGGCCGTGAGGCATGAACATCGCATGCGCACCGGTCTGAACGGCTTCTTCCACATCGCCTTTCATTATGCCCAGCTCATTGAGCCCTCGCACAATGGTCCGGGCGGCTTCGGTATGCACATCCAGGTAGGGCACACCAGGTTTGGTCATCTCCCGGGCCCGGTTGTTGGCTTCAAGCACGATGTTGTAAATTCCCTTTTGTCTTTCATCAAACTTACCATTGATGGGTATGGTACGTGTGACATCCGAAGCATAGTGCATGTTGGTTTCTCCGCCGGCGTCGGTGAGCATCATCCGGCCTTCCTCCAGCATGTTGCCGTGATAGTGGTTGTGCAAGGTCTCTCCATGCTGGGTAAGGATGACAGGGAAGGAGATCATCCCGTCATGGGTCCGTGGAATGCCTTCCAGTACCCCGGAAATTTCTCTTTCATAGATGCCCGGTTTACAGATCTTCATGGCGGTAACATGCATCTGATAGCCTATGGTTGCTGCTTTTTCCAGTTCTTCAATCTCATGCCGGTCCTTGATGCTGCGCATCTCAATAACCGCTTTGATAAGCGCTTCCGAGACAAAATTTTCCGTTTCCGAATGGTGAATGTCCAGCAGATTGGCAAATTTTATGATGTTATCGCCCCGGTAAAAAGGGACGACATGTATTTTTTGTCCCTTGTTTCTTGATTTTTTAAGAAAATCAGATAGCTCTCCGGTCGGCTGGGTGTTTTCCACTCCCACTTCCTGGCTTAATTCTTTCATGGAAGGCTGGGGCCCCATCCAGATGATGTCTTCCAGTTCCACATCATCACCGAAAATGTATTCTTTATTGTTGTCAACATCAATGATGCCGGTGAGATCGGGCATGTCCAGCCCAAAATAGTAGAGGAAAGTGCTGTCCTGACGGAACAGGTAATCATTGCCCGGATAGTTCATGGGGGTTTCTCCGTTTCCCAAAAGAACGATCAACCCGCTGCCTGCTTTTTCCTTCAGCTTTCTGCGGCGGTCTATATAAACATCTTTTTTAAACATATCAAAAATTTTAGATGGATTAAACTTGCTCTAAAATATAATTATTTGGACAATTTTTATAACTGACCAGCCAATAAGTTCATACTCTTTTGTAATTCAAATTCCTGTTAAACATTTAAAAACAATAGTAAATTATAAGACCGAAAGCGAGAAAATTAAATATATTGATTATTTTCGTGAACTATAGGAATCTAAATTAAAAATGTACAGCATATGAAAAGACTTGTCTTCATCTTTCTGGTTCTCCCGGTAATCCTGGCATCCTGTTCTCAGGAAGAAAAACAGCGGGACGTGAAGCAATACACCATCGAACAATTCATGGACAATACCAGTATTTTCGGCAGCTCCTTCTCCCCTGAGGAGGATAAAATACTGTTCACCAGCAACGAATCGGGAATTTACAATGCCTACGAGGTGAATGTTGAAGGGGGAAAACCCAGACAACTGACCAAACGGGAAGAGACGACACGGGCGATCTCCTATTTTCCCAATGACGAGCGTCTCATTCTGATGTCGGACAAAGGTGGCAATGAGCTTTACCACATTTATGTAAGGCAGGAAGACGGGGAAATTAAAGACATTACCCCGTATGAAGAGGCCCGATCCTCCTTTTTAGGCTGGGCCCACGACCGTGAAAGCTTCTTTTTCTCATCCAACAAACGTGATCCAAGATATATGGATTATTATGAAGTGCCCTTAAGCACCATGGAGCCCGAGAGGATTTATAAAAATACGGAAGGTTATAATCTGGGTACCATATCCGATAACGGTAAGTTAATGGCTTTTTCAAAAACGATTACCCGGACGAAAAACAATATGTATCTGTATAACCGTGAAACCGAAGAGATGAAGAAGCTCTCCGGGTATGATGGTGAAGCCACCTTCCATCCGGTAGAATTCAGCTCCGACAATAAATTCCTTTATTATCGTACCGATAAAAACA
>JAGXLC010000437.1 GCA_018334875.1 Bacteroidales bacterium
GATCAGGCAAATATCAATATTAAATCTGTGATCACCTCGCAGATAGCGATCAATATTCTGTTGGATATAAATGATCTTACGCGGGCAGAAACTTTAATAAGAAATGCAGAAGTAAAAGGAATAGAAATTATATCTGCAATATCTGAGATTTCTGTTGTAGCAGTTGTAGGAGAGGGCCTTACCACGCAATATGGAATTGCCGCAAAAACGTTTAAATCGGTGGCCGAAAAAGGGATCAATATTGAGATGATCTCTTTCGGAGCAAGCCATGTGGCAGCCTATTTTATCGTTAACAATTCCCGTAAAGCCGAAACGGTAAAGGCCATACACGAGGAATTTTTTGTGAATGCGCCGGACCCTACTGTATTGACAGGTAATAATAAATAAACTTGTAACCAAAAAATATCATTTTTATGCATAAACAAAATTATAAATTCAACACATTACAGGTACACGCTGGTCAGCAAATCGACAGGGAAACCCTTTCCAGGGCCGTACCCATATATCAAACCACATCATACCAGTTTAAAGATTCGGATCATGTAGCCAATCTGTTTGCTTTACAGGAAGAAGGCAACATTTATACGCGCATAATGAATCCTACAACGGATGTACTGGAAAAACGGATGGCCGCGCTGGAAGGAGGAATTGCCGGACTCGCAACAGCATCCGGGCATTCTGCCCAATTCATTGCTTTGAATAATTTGCTGCAGAACGGCGATCACTTTGTATCCTCTCCTTTTCTGTATGGTGGGAGTTTTAATCAGTTCAAGGTTTCTTTCAAACGGTTGGGGATAGAAGTTCGATTTTCCGAAACCCTGAATCCTGAAGATTTTGAAAAATTGATGGATGAAAATACCCGGTTTATTTACCTGGAAACCATAGGGAATCCAAGTTTTAATATTCCCGATTTTGAAAAATTTGCAGAATTAAGTAAAAAATATAATATACCATTGATAGTGGATAATACTTTTGGTGCTGCAGGTTACCTCTGCCGCCCGGCAGACTACGGTGCCAGTGTGGTAGTGAATTCCGCCACCAAGTGGATTGGCGGGCACGGAACTACTATGGGAGGAGTAATCGTGGATACCGGGAATTATGACTGGGGTAACGGGAAATTCCCTCAATTTACGGAAGAATCCGAAGGTTATCATGGCATTCGTTTTTATGAATCTTTCGGTGAACTGGCTTATATTATGCGTGCCAGGGTTGAGGGATTGAGGGATTTTGGTCCTGCCTTAAGTCCGTTTAATGCATTCTTGCTTTTACAGGGGTTGGAGACCCTTTCCCTGCGGGTGCAAAAGCATGTGGACAATACGTTGGAACTGGCTCAATGGTTACAGAACCATCCCGCTGTTAAGGCTGTATATTATCCCGGGCTCCCTGAGGATCTCAACCACGATCTGGCCAATAAATACCTGGAACATGGGTATGGAGGTGTATTGTCCTTTGAAATTGACGGTACTAAGGATCAAACCAGGCAATTTGTTGAGAGCCTTCAACTGGTAAGCCATTTAGCCAATGTCGGAGATGCCAAAACACTGATTATTCAGCCCTCAGCCTCAACCCATCAGCAATTGTCCGAGGAAGAACAGGCGGCGGCTGGTGTAACCCCTTCACTGCTTAGGGTGTCTGTTGGTATAGAAGATATAGAAGACATTATAGAAGATTTTAGACAGGCATTTAAAAATATTGGCTTGTAATGGAAAAACAGGTATATTATTACGATAAACCTTTTAAACTGGAAAAAGGAGAGGAATTATCTTCCTTAACCATTACCTACCATACTTTGGGTACCCTCAATTCCGCCAGGGATAATGTGGTTTGGGTTTGTCATGCCTTTACCGCCAATTCGGATGTATCCGAATGGTGGGGTGGCATGGTGGGTGAAGGGAAAATATTTGATCCCCGCCATCATTTCATTATCTGTGCCAACATTTTGGGTTCGTGTTATGGTACTACCGGACCTTTATCTATCAATCCCGAAACCAATACTCCCTGGTATCACGACTTCCCCGAAGTCACTGTAAGGGATATGGTGAGGGCCCACGAATTGCTGAGGGAGCATTTGGATATCAATAAGATATTTGTGGTGACCGGTGGCTCTATAGGTGGTTTCCAGGCCCTGGAGTGGAGCATTATGAATCCCGGCCTTTTTGTGAACCTGGTTTTAATAGCCAGCAGTGCAAAAGCATCTCCCTGGGCCATAGCCTTCAATGAATCACAACGGATGGCGATTGATGCAGATCCTTCTTATCAGGAAAAGAAAGAAACGGCAGGCATAAACGGCATGAAAGTAGCCCGCTCCATAGCGCTCCTGAGCTACCGGAATTATCAGACATATGTAATGACCCAGAGCGAAGAGGACAATGAAAAGCTGGATAATTATAAAGCCATCTCCTACCAGCAGTATCAGGGAGAAAAACTGGCCAGACGTTTCAATGCGTTCTCTTATTATAAGCTTACTAAAGCTCTGGATACACATAATATAGCAAGAGAAAGAGATTCGGAGGAGAAAGTGCTTGGCCGGATAAAAGCCAATGCCCTGGTCATAGGGATCTCTACGGATATTTTGTTTCCTGTGGAAGAACAAAAATATATCGCTTATCACATTCCCAGGGCCCGATATATTGAAGTGGACTCCAAATATGGGCATGATGGCTTTCTGATTGAAATATCAAAACTGACAAGAATTTTGAGACACAACCTTAAAAAAGCGGAAAAAGTATGAAGAAAGAAGCAATTATAGGACTTTTCGGATTTGGCGTGGTAGGAGAAGGACTTTATCAGCTCCTTTTAAACAACCAGATCACCAAAACCCATATCAAACACATTTGTGTGAAAGACCCGGAAAAGGAAAGATCTATTGGAAAAGAGTACTTTTGCTATGATCCGGATACCATTATCCAGGATGATGAAGTAAACCTTGTTGTTGAATTAACCAATGATTACAGGGAGGCCTATGACATCGTCAAAAGGGCGTTAAAAAAAGGGAAAAGTGTAGTTTCTGCCAATAAGAAAATGGTAGCCCATCACCTGGAAGAATTCATCCAGTTACAGGAGGAATCCGGTTCAACCTTGCTTTATGATGCCTCGGCCTGTGGAAGCATACCGGTAATAAGAAATCTGGAAGAATACTATGACAACGACCTGTTAAAATCCATCTCCGGTATATTGAATGGGTCATCCAATTACATTCTTTCCCGGATGTTCAAGGACAATGATTCCTATGATTCTTCACTGAAAAGGGCTCAGGAACTGGGATATGCCGAAAGCGATCCCACCATCGATGTAGATGGATATGATGCATTATATAAATTGGTAATAATTGCCACTCATGGTT
>JAGXLC010000438.1 GCA_018334875.1 Bacteroidales bacterium
CATACAATTTCCGTGATACCTGTATTTTCAGTTTGCCTTTTAGTCAGTAAAGCCTGCAAAAATACAACAGATATTTGGTTATAACAATAAAGTAAGTTTCAATCGTTTGTTACATATTTCTGGAAATAATTATCCGGCCGGAAATTTCCTGTCAGTATTGTCTTTTTTGTTTTCAAAGTCCTGTTGAATTTTTTTATATTTGATATGAATGGAGATATTAAAACAAGTATTGAAACATCCATAAAATAATTGGTTTGCTTTAACAAGTTTTAAAGCATCTTTCATGATCGGAGAATTTTAATACTCTTAAATTCAATAATTATGAATTCAATATCAAGAAGAGCTTTCATCAAAAAAAGTATGGCCGGTACTGCCGGTGCATTGTTATCAACTCACGCTTTCGGCAACTTTTCTTCAATACTGGGTGCCAATGAAACAATTAACGTGGCCATAGCAGGATTTCGCTCTCATGGCCGGAGCCACATCAATGCTTATAAGAACATGCCCGGTGTCCGCATTGCTGCTCTTTGCGATGTGGATAAGGAAGTGCTTGATCGGGGTGTTGCCTCTTTGGCTAAAGACAACATCAAGCCAAAAGCTTACAGAGATATTCGGAAGTTGTTGGAGGATAAGGATGTGGATGCCATATCTGTGGTTACTCCCAACCATTGGCATGCTTTGGCTACTGTATGGGCTTGTCAGGCCGGAAAAGATGTATGTGTGGAAAAACCGGTTTCCCATTGTATTTGGGAAGGCCGTAAAATGGTAGAGGCAGCACAAAAGTATAACCGGATTGTACAAGCTGATCTGGATATGCGCTCTGATGAAAGCCGACATAAAGCTGTAGCCTATATCCATGAAGGGAATCTTGGCAAAATACTAAAAGTAAGAATAACCAATTATAAACGTCGGAGAAGTATAGGTAAGGTTCATGGGGTTCAGGCTGTACCCGACAATATAAATTATAATCTCTGGCTGGGCCGGGCGCCCATGGAGCCCCTGATGCGTCAGAATTTGCACTATGATTGGCATTGGCAATGGGCAACCGGCAATGGCGAAATCGGGAACAATGGTCCCCATCAGTTGGATTATGTTCGCTGGATACTGGGGAAAAACACCCTTCCTAAAACAGTAATGAGTTATGGCGGGCGTTATGGTTATCTTGATGATGGAGAAACACCCAATACCCAGGTGGCTGTTTATGATTATGATGGCATCCCGGTGATTTATGAATCCAGGGGACTTGCAGAAAACAAGTTTACCGAGATCATGAGCGATTTTGTAGGTTATACGGCTACCGGCAAGAAGGTTGTTCATCCCTACAAGAGTGAATCTCCCAATATGAATGTCATTGTGTTTTGTGAGAACGGCTATTTATACAACACCACCGTCTATGACAATGATGGAAAAGAAGTGAAGAGATTTGAATCCGAAAGTGAGACGGGGCCTCAGGCTCATTTTATAAATGCGGTCAGAAGCCGGAAGAAACAAGATTTGAGAACAAATATTGAAGAAGGCCACCTTTCCACATCATTGTGCCATATGGGCAATATCTCTTATTCGCTGGGCAGTCATTTGTCGCCAAATCAAATAAGGGAACGACTGGGAGATGATCGCCTTGCGATGCAAGCTTTTGAACGATTTCAGGAACACTTGGCTGCCAATGAAGTCAATATTTGGAAACAACCGGTGATGATGGGGCCGGTATTGCAATATGATTCTACAAATGAACAGTTCATCGGCGAATTTAGTGAAGAAGCGAATTATTATCTTAAAGATACGTATAGAGCGCCTTTTGTAATACCGGAAAAGGTATAGAATGCTATACTGGTGAACCGGGATCCGGATAATCCCGCTACAGCTCATCATTTAAAATTGAGGAGGAGTGATTATGATTATAAATAGGATAATATTACAGTCTAAGGTTTTTATCATGTCGTTAGGAGTCGTGTTAATGGTGGGGAATTTAACCAATTCTTCCATCGCACAAAATCAAAATTGGGAGAAAGCCGTCCAAAAATATGGACAATTAGAACAATTAAGCCGAGGGTTGGTAGCTATTCCTACGGATAAAGGGGGAATATATGTGGGTTGGCGGCTATTGGCAAGAGATCCTGATGGTATTGCTTTTAACCTCTATCGAAATGATGGTAACGGATCGGTAACAAAACTCAATGATCACCCGATTAAAAACTCTACCGATTATTTGGATGAAAATGCTCCCACCGGCGAAAAGTTATCATACACTGTTAAACCTATAATACAGGGAAAGGAGGGTGATGCCTGTGAATCATATGAGATTACCTCACAAGACAAACATTCGGATTCCTATCTGAGCATTAAGCTAAATGGGAACGATGATTTTCAGAAAGTAGGCATTGCTGATCTGGATGGGAAAGGTGGATATGATTTTGTTATAAAACAACCTGATACAAATATTGATCCATGGTACAAATACTGGCGGCCCAGTGGGGGTACGTATACACTGGAAGCCTATCGGCATGATGGTAAGTCATTGTGGACGTATGACCTGGGTTGGTCTATTGAGCGGGGTATTTGGTATTCTCCTTATGTGGTATATGATCTCAATGGTGATGGTCAGGCCGAAGTAGCTGTAAAAACCGGAGAAGGTGATCCCCGCGATGAGGAAGGAAGGGTGAAGAGCGGACCAGAATATTTAACCATTCTGGATGGTATGACGGGGCAGCCAATTGATCAGGCTGACTGGATATCCCGGGAACCGTTCTACGATATCAATCCACCAGATCCAGCGTCTCCTCTAACGCGTGGATATAATCATTCTTCCCGTAATCAACTTGGGATTGCCTACCTTGATGGTGAACATCCGCATTTAATCGAGGAGCGGGGCACTTACGACCTTATTATTGTTCGGGCTTATCGGTTAATTGAAGGCTCATTGAAACTAGTCTGGGAATGGGATAATCGAGATGCTCCTGACTATTACTGGGGCCAGGGTGCTCACTGGTTGCATTCGGCAGACGTTGATCAGGATGGCCGTGATGAAGTGATACTTGGTTCCGCGGTATTGGATAATGATGGCACAGAATTATGGTCAACTGGTCTGGGACATCCTGATGCTTGTTATGTTGGTGATTTAGATCCTGATCGTCCCGGATTGGAAATTTATTATGTTATTGAAACTGGTCAATCAGATGGTAATGGAATGTGTATGGTTGATGCCAAAACAGGGCAGATCATTTGGGGGATCGATGCACCCACCAACCATGTTCACGGTAAAGGATTATGCAGCGACATTGACCGGGTTCATCCGGGTAGAGAATGTTATGGTGCTGAAAGCGGACACGGGCCTATTGATTTT
>JAGXLC010000439.1 GCA_018334875.1 Bacteroidales bacterium
AAGTGTCCTGGAGATTTTTTTCACTTCTTCATACGAGCCGTCCTGAATATCCACAGGGTTGATGTTGCCGCAACGAATCACATCCGGTCCGACAATTTTATAAGCCTCTTCAAGATCTACCTGCCAGTCGAGGTCAAGGATGTCAACTCCCAGATCTTTGATTTCACTTAGCAGATGGGTTATGTCGCCACAGATGTGTAATTTTACCAGACCACCCTGTTCATGGATGAAGTCAACAATTTCCTTCTGGCGGTCTTTGACATAAGTTGCATAGGTGTTTGGATCAATCTGGGAGCAGATGGCATCTCCCATTCCGATGATATCGCATCCGGCTTCTAATTGAGCTTTGGCGAAGTCTTTGGCTGTAACGACGCATTTGTCCAGAAGGCTATTGGAAAAATCCGGATCGGTCATCAATTGCATAAGCATTTCCGAAACACCTGCAAGGTCTGCAGCTTCGGCAAGCGGACCTTCTATCCAGCCTATAACCGGTACTTCTCCCTTTAATAATTGCTGGTAATATTCGGCGCCTTTGATACGGTCACGGGTGCGTTCGCTTTTATACACATCAGGGTTTTTGAGCGCCTGAACGTCTTCATAGGAAGTAACAATTTTTGTATTGCAACGGGGTACAGCCTCAGGCAGGAACTCTACCGGCGCTCCGAAAGCTGAAGTCTCCCGGTAGGGATCCGATATCAAACCCACCATATCGGTGTCGAAATCTTCCATCACACGCATGTTCGATTCAACGAGCACCTTGTAGTCAGAAGCCAGCTCACCGTATGTATGGCCGGCATAACGGGCGGCAAAGTGCATCACGATCGGACGGAAAAGCGTCCGGTCAATAGGTTCACCCTTGAGAAGCCGGGAAAAACATTCTTTTTTATTCATATAATAGTCTTTTTATTAGCACCTTACTTCTTATTTCTTTGCATTTTTAGGCAGAAAATGAAATTAGGATTTCCAGTCTATCTAATTTAGGATCAATTGTTTCCATCCCCGTTGTAATATTCTGCCAGGCTCTTTATCAATATTTCACCCGACCGAATGTTGTTTTCTTTGGTATAGATGTTCCCGGCGCCTTCACAGAGCACGGATGAGATACCAAATTGTTTGTGCGGGCCGGCCGACCAGCTTACATAGCCATAACCCGGTTCTCCGGTGCGAACATCAAGGTCCTCGACAAGGGTATCGGGATCATGGCTCCTGATAATGTCCCGTAACCGGGTCCATTCTGCTACTTCATTCCCGATCTCCGGGCCGGGCCTTAAAAGAGGTTCCACCGGTCCCTGCCACGTGTGCATTGACCAAATGGTGGTTGCCGGTGCTTCCGATTGCATAATTTGCTCCAGATCCTTCTGGCTTATGTAAGCCTCGTGGGCCTGTTCCGTTGAGTCAGCACCTTCCGGCCTGTAACTGCGGTTCATGTCCACGCCTTCTGCATTGACACGGTACCATCCACGCGAAGGGCCATCTGGACTCATCATCGGAATGAAATGACAGATGGAATGCTTTCGGAATTCTGTGGCTTCATCACTGAGCAACCATTTTATCATTCCGATCATTCGCCACTGCGAGTTGTGCTCTCCCGGGTGCTGGTTTGCAAAATAATGTACCCAGCGTTCTTTTCGTGGCTGATCGCTCTCAGGATCGGTAATCTCCAGACGGTAGAGATTCCTTCCATGAATGGATTTTCCTAATGTGTTAACCTTTACGTAAGGGCTGGTGCGCCATTCTTTGATCATGCCCTCGAGCTGCTCAAAGGAAAGCGGAACCTGAGTACCACAGTGTACCTGGTCCTGTTTAAAAGTGGGAAAGATAAGCGAGTCCACTTTGGGCGACTCCTGATGGCCGTTTTCCCAGTGAATGGGCTGCCAGTTTTTCCCATCGTACGACCACGACTGGAAATATTCATTGAATGAATAGTTAGGAGGACCCTCTACAACAAGCCGCAGGGAATTTCCCTTTGCATTATCCAGAATTCGAAAATTTAGCTTGTTCGGCCAGTCCGTATGTTCCGGGGCATGACCCAGCTTAACCTTAAAATAATTGGTGCCCAGTTTTTCAATGGTGGTACCATCGGATCCCAGCGGCCCTTCAAAACTGAAATCATCTTCGGTTAGCTCTTCCGGTCCGCAGGAAGTAAGCATAATTATTATTCCGATAAGGAATACATGAACGGGTTTTGAGAAAATCTTCATTGTTTTCCGAAATTCAGGTCTCATAGCATGTTTTTATAATTGGTTAATACTTGAAATTGGTTCCATTTGACTGCCACAATATAATATTTTTTGATAATTATTCACAACATTTCTTTCTATGTGCCCCCGTCTGCCCGCATCAGGCGGGCATACGGGGGCAGGGATGGGGTTCAATTATAAAATGAATTGGGCGATAATAACAGGTTAAAACTTTTTTCTTTTATATTTAACAATCATATCATAAAACATTTTTGGACTTTAACTTGTAATATGCCATGTATTTATAATATATTTGTTGTCTTCGGGAATTTATTTAGAGTCTGTCTATAATATCCGCTGGCTGCGTTACGCTCGTTTTTCATGCCAGTCAATTACATCAAGTAAACTCCTGGCATTCAAAACTAGAAAGCCTTGCCAGCGAACATTCCAGACAAGACTCTTTCAAATCTCTTTGACTTTATGGACAAACACTATTTAAGTATAATCCTAAAAAAAGCAACCAAAATGAAAAAATTGACGTTATTCTTAGTATTATTATTTGGCGCTTTTCAGCTACAGGCGCAGGATGATGACGAGTATCACGAGCTGGATGTGAACCTCTTATATGGTCCGGGATATATAAATAACACCATGGGAATGTCCCTGCAGAATGAGGTGATCTATTCATTCCATGAAGAATTTGGTGTTGGTGCAAACCTTACTTACACCAACACCTATGAAGGTTTGAATGATGATATCCGTAGATTTGACAGCCCCCAGGATATTGGAGGATATCAGGAAATTAACAATATATCTTTGTATTCGGTGGGAATAAACGGATATTATACGCCGCTAAAATATGATGAACACAGGATCATACTGGGTACCGGCTTTAGTTTCAACTTTCAGAGAAATAACAAAGCCTATGCTGATGGAACCGGGGATGAAAGCTCCATGCGTATTGGCAATGAACGGCTTAGTGATATCGGACTGAATCTGGCGGTGAAGTACACTTACAACATCACCGATTGGTTTGCATTGGGCATAAACGGTTATGGGATTTTTTACGATCATTCCAGTGTGGCGGCAACCCTTTCCCTGGGATTTAAGGTTATTGAGGAAGATTAGTTTATCTTTCCGGCAGGTATGCAA
>JAGXLC010000440.1 GCA_018334875.1 Bacteroidales bacterium
GAAGGTCGGTTTCCCCGGCATTTGCCCTATTGCTTAAAAAAAGTGCGATTAAACCAAGGATGCTGACCATAACACCGGTAGCACCTCCCTTGTTTTCAACGGTAAACAATTGCCCATAATCGATGGTATAAACCAGGTGGAGAATGATCAAAACGATCAATATTACGGTAAGAACAAAGCTGAATCGATTCATAGTAACTGCATTTTATGAATTAAGCTATTTAAAAAATTCCAAAAAACAAATCCCAAATTACAAATAATATTCAAATCTCAATTAACGAATTTCGAAACACTCCAGCTTACAGGTAAAGAACTTAGGCTAGAGTGTTTTGGTCATTTATGATTGATTATTGGAATTCCCCGCCTGCCGTCGGGGCAGGTATTTGTTATTTAGGATTTGAGATTTGTCTGCCAGACGGCAGACTGGGTGCTTATTATACTTACTTTTTAGCCACATGCTTTAAGATCCCAAGATAGAAATTTATTCAGTAAAAGTCAACCGGTATGTTTAAATTCTCTCCTCTCTCCAACCCGTTTAAAAAATGAGGATCATGCTTCTCTTGGATCCGGCTTCAGGGGCAGTTTGGCCATCTTTTCCACCTCTAAGCTGGGAAATCCGAATTCTTCAACAATCTTGCCCAGCAACAGATACACCCCATATCCCCGGAAAGGATAGGCTTTAAGCGAACCGGGGAAATGCACCGTATCAAAAAATTCACCTTCCAGATCAATGAAGGCAGCAAAATTCATGATCTCCCCCTTGACGGTCTTCACATATTTGATATTAACCAACTGACCCACCAAACGTTTCTTTTCGCCTACATGGTCCATTAAGTTCCGGGCAAGCACCTCACCCCGGAAGGAAGTCTTCAGCATATCAAAACGGCTCAAAGTGACAGGAAAGCCAAGGAGTTCCATTTCATCGTATGCATCTTCCAGCGAACTCTGCTCAAACTCGGGAAGTTCATAGTTATGGCCTTCCGGCCGGAACAGTTCCTTTGAACGGGCATCGGTTTTCTTTTTCCCGGTAAGCATGTGCGCTTTCCACAACAATTCTGGTTTAGTTATCCCTGTAAACCGCAACGCACCGGTTCTTATCAGAAGAATGATCTGTTCCCTGTGAATACCGGTTCTGTAAATAAAATCTGCCAGATCCCCGTATGCTCCTCCCTGTTCTCTCTCCCCCACGATTAAGCTGGCCGTGCGTTGCTCCATATCTTTGACATGAATGAACCCCAGATAAATATCCCGGCCGATGATCCTTGTCAGATAATGGCTGTAATTGACAGAAGGAAGATGAATCCTGGCACCATACCGTTGTGCCTCATTGATATAGAGCCAGGTATGATAGAAACCTCCGAAATTATTGATGACTGCGGTAAGAAATTCCCGCGGATAATAGGCCTTCAAATACAGGCTCTGAAAACTTTCTACGGCATAAGAGGCTGAATGGGCTTTGGAAAAAGAATAGCCTGCAAACGATTCGATCTGCCTCCATACTTCTTTTATGATATTTTCGGGATAACCCCGCTCCCGGCAGTTGCTGAAAAATTTATCCTCGATCTTTTGGAACTCCTTTTTGGAGCGAAATTTACCGCTCATGGCCCGACGCAGGATATCGGCATCGGCCAGGTCGAGGCCGGCAAAATGATGGCACACCTTCAGCACATCTTCCTGGTACACCATCACTCCGTAAGTTTCTTTCAACTGCTCCTTCATCACCGGATGGATGTAGTCAAATCCATCCGGGTTATGGAAACGCCGGATGTACTCCTTCATCATTCCCGATTTGGCAACGCCGGGGCGAATGATGGAAGAAGCCGCCACCAGGGTAAGGTAGGTGTCGCAACGCAGTTTCTTCAGCAAGCCTCTCATAGCCGGGCTTTCAATGTAGAAACAACCGGTAGTTTCCCCTGAGCGCAGCAGCTCCCTGGCCTTAGGATCATTCTTCACGGCATCGACATTGTGAATTTCGATCTCCACGGCCTGATTTTCCCGGATAATTTCCACACCATCGCGGATATGGCCTATACCGCGCTGGCTAAGTATGTCCAGCTTCTCAAAGCCTATGTCTTCTGCTGAATACATATCCCACTGGGTGGTTGGGTAGCCTTTGGGGGGAAGATCGAGGGCCGTGTACCAGGAAACCGGCTTTTCGGAGATCAGCACTCCTCCGGCATGGATGCTGCGCAGGTTGGGGAAGTCGGTCAGCCTCCCGGCAAGCTGAAAAATTTTATCCACAGTGGTATCCTTGTTGATGTGACGGGCCGGCTGCTCCACAATGGAGTCGATCTCCCCCTTGGGCAGACCATAGACTTTGCCAAGTTCCCGTATGATGGAGCGTCCCCTAAATGTAGAGATGGTACCCAGCAAAGCCGTGTGCTCCTCCGGGTAGGTTCGGAAAATGTAGTCGAGCACCTCATCCCGTTCCTTCCAGGAATAGTCGATGTCAAAATCCGGCGGGCTGCTTCTTTTGGGATTGATGAAGCGTTCGAAATAAAGATTCAGCTCAATGGGATCCACATCGGTGATGTGCAGGCAATAGGCCACCACACTATTGGCACCACTCCCCCGCCCCACATGATGAAAACCCCGCTGCATGGAGTAGCGGATGATGTCATGGGTGATCAGGAAATAAGCCCCAAACCCCAGCCGGTTGATGACCTCCAGCTCCCGGTCAATCCTTTCCCGGGCCACAGGATCATCAGGGCCATAGCGTTCCTGCATCCCTTCATAGGCCAGCTTTTCAAGCAGCTTGCGATCCTCCTCCCTGCTGCCGGTGAAGGTTTTCTTATTCTTGATATCCCGGCCAAAGTTCAATCCAGGCAGGTTTTCAATGATCCGGGCATTTTCTTTGAGCTCCGGGAAATGCTTATAATTCTCCTTTATTTGATCTGGTGCATAAAAAAATCCTTTTTCAGAGGCCAGCCAATCTTCATTTAGCTGGGTAAGCAGGGTATTGTGGTCGATGGCCCGCAGGTGACGATGCATTTCCAGGTCCTCTTTCGTGAGAAACGTCACCGGATGGATAGCCATCAGCTTGCTGGCAAGGGCGGGGTATTCCTTACCAACAATCTTATTGATATCCTGAAGGCGGATACCCACGAATTGGTTCTCCTGTAGCTCTGACGGATCTACCGAACCGTACGGAAATATGAATATCACACCCTCTAAAACAGGCGGCCTGGATGGAAGATCTTTTTTTCTCAGCCGGTAATGGCTCAGGAAATTGTTCAGGTGGTACAATCCTTCATGGCTTTTGGCAATGCCAGTATAAAGCCAGGTATCCTTATTCCTGAATTCGATGCCTGCAATTGGGCGCAGGCC
>JAGXLC010000441.1 GCA_018334875.1 Bacteroidales bacterium
ACCATTATGTATTACACCTTGCAGGTCGGGTGTGTTTGAGAGAATCTCAATATTCCTGTTTTCGGCACTTGTTGAAGCCACCTCTTCAGGAGTGACACCCGGTACTACTATATACTGATATGAAGCATTTTCGGGGCTGTTGCCGTGGTCAATACCGAGAAGGAAGACATCTTGAGTTACCAGTTCATCAGAGGCACTTTTGGTGGCTGATATATCAGACCATCTCCCCTGTTCGGCCCTGTTGGATAAATTAACAGTTGCCGGTTTAGGTAATATGTATCCAACACTGTCATGGTGCACCCACTTTACATTTTCCAGATCGCTGTTGCTCCGGGGAGCAACTTCCGCTTGTCCTCCCTGGCTTACTCTGACATCTCCCCTGAGGTGGGCCTGATTAATGGTGGTATATGCACGAAGGTCTTCGGATTTGGAGTTTTGGTTGGGATTGGAGTTTATACCCGAGCCCAGGCAGACATATTCGTTATCGAAGAAAAACCAGGACTTTCTAGCCTCAAGAAGGTCATGAGGGCTCTTGAAGTCGTATGCCACAGCACCGTAGAGTCCGTCATCTACTCCACCAACATAATCAGTTAAACCCTCCATCTGAACCGGCATATCCCCACCGTAACTTTCGGCGATGTGATTTTCAGGTTTTTGCATTATGGTTGCCCCTGATACTTTCTGCCAGTCATATACGGGCCAGATACCGTCATATTCGTGACCATCCAGGCTGAGGTAATTTGCCCCTTCGGCCCTGTGGTGAGTAGTTATACCGGGGCCGTTATAGGGAACCTCGTAGGTTCTGTTTCTTGTTGAGTGCATTCTGACACTAGTGTAAAAATGAGGCCTTTGGAAGGTAAAGTGCTCCGTTTGCCAGAAAAACTTGGCAAAAGATCTGATATGTGCCTCTTCACCCTGTCTCAATTTCAATATGTTTTCAAGCTCATCACTCCGGTAATCAGTACTTTGAAGTAAACGCTCTATTTCCAGGGTTCCTCTTGGCGTGCTGGTCCTCTGATTGGCAATACTTCTGTCGTGAGCAGCGACATCAACATAAACACCATATACCATATGCTTGTATATTCCGTCCAGATAGTAGTCTACAAGATGGTTAATTCTGTCGGTAGGGAACTGGTAATCGGTGTTAGCTACGTAGGATGCCCACTCACCAAAAGTGTTGGCATATTTTCCATATCCATAACTTGTTGTATTGTTAACTCTGTCATGTCTGTGATGGAAACTGTAATCGTGCTGCATTCCACGCTCTCCGGTTGTGAACTTGATCTCACCGGCAATTATCTGTATTACATTATCGAATGCCTCCTTATCGTTCAGGAAAAGAAAGTTTTTAGCAACTATGGCTGCAATAGCTATTCTGTCCCCCCCGGGTCTTGCCCCGTAGAAAACTCCAGGTACCTTTTCCATGGTGGCCCTGCGTATCATAGGTTGTGCCTGCTCAACCAAGTCAGCTGGCATTTCATCGCCAATCAACAGCATCAGGTTTACAAGGTTGGTAGGTGTTGTGATCTGATTGTTATGCCAGTTCTCTCCTACAAAATCGTGTTTCACCCAGAACTCAAGTCCCCTGGTAATAATGTCTTTAATATTTTCATCCTGGTAGTAACGGGATGATTCAATATTGTATGCCCTTGCCAGACTGACAAGATTCTTCGTATGATGGCGATGCGGAAATCCGGCTTCCCTGCTGAGATCATCATAATTAATACCCTGAAAGCTGCCGTCTTCATTCACAATATCAATTATTCCGGCTATGCTTTCGTCATTAACTTCCGATCTCATAAGTTGATCGACGACCCTTCCTTTTATTATTTCAAAATCATCTGCTTTTGCATTTTTGGAAATTGAAAATAGTACGATGGTGAGAAAAATAATAAATACTTTAAAGGTTGGTTTCATAATTACAATGTCTTTTGTTATAAATAGAATTTGTCAGTTATAGAAATTGGTTTACTTAGTTAAGAAGTGCGTATTCCGATGAAAACGGACACCCATTCCGGAGCAAAGCGGATAGTGATTTTGAACATAAAAATAACACTTTTATGTAAGAAATTTTACTATAAAATTAAAACTTTTTAAGGCATTTTTCAAATGTCACTTTACAAATTTAAATTTTTTTCATCGGTTCAATAGGAGAACATCAATATATAGGGGATTACTATTTCATCGACCCGTGGAGCAATCTATAGCAATTGATCCTGTGGCTGAACAAGAATTATGAAAAAACAGCAACAAACAGGGGTTCGGCAGTCATCAGCATACCCATATTATCTTTTTTTATTTTCAGGTATACCTGATACCATAGTAAACAATATAAGCATAAGGATACATTGATGATGTTTGCAGACAGTTAGGCTAAATAATTTTTGGAATGTTGTTAACATAATATGTCTTTTTTTTGCAGTACGAACCAATTGTTATATAGTATTTTGATAATCAGTCAAATACATAAAGTATGGACTGCATTTCTTTATATCTTTCTCTCTAAGAATTTAAGAATTCAACAATATATAGTATCTGGATACTTTGTAAAATCTCATTTCGAATTGAATGAACCGATTGCTATGACCCAATCTGAACGATAAGGAGCTTCCCAGGTATGCTTGCCCGGAGTAAAACTGCCGATATCAATCTCTTTGTAGGGCTTTTTCGTGTCTACAGCGATTGCTGGCTGTTGCCCTACCATTCGCTGTAGGTTTAAATTTACTACATTGCTGTTCTCCCGGTATATAATGGCATGTTCACCTTCCGGTACCATTAATCGCATTTCCGGGCCGTCCTACATAGTGACCATTTCCGGCAAGAAGCGGCTTTCAAAGAACCTGGAATAGTTCTTGATCTGGTGTTTCATGTCGACAGTAATCGTGGTTTCGTTTACTTCCGTGGTGGCTTTGTTATCGTAAGGTTCAGAACCACGTTCGTTTTGGCTATGTGGCAGCAAGTTACCCCAGATGTTTGCCACTCCGCCTGACATGGCAGAGTGCCAAAGACCTCGCCGGGTAAGTTCAGGACTGTAATCCTTATAGCTCCATTGTTCGGAGTGGCGTAAACGAAAGCGATCTTCCTCAAATGATGGTTTATCAGGATGATGATGAATAACTTCCTTATAACGGGGATATAGGGGGCGGTAACTCGTATATCCGATATAATCACCACTCAGCCAAAATGTATACTTATCGGCAACAGGAGCCCGAAAACTGGCATCGCGAGGAGGCCTTGGCGGCCGGGGATCCACAGCCCAGAGGCCTTTCTCGTCATAACCCACACGGGCCCCAATGAAATGGCCCCATCCCA
>JAGXLC010000442.1 GCA_018334875.1 Bacteroidales bacterium
GGGCAGGGATAGTTTTTATATATAAATACTACTCCTCCTGAAGGCAGGAATAGCATTTATACAGTAAAACTATCACTCCTGACGGCAGGAAGGGCATTAATATATTAATACTATTCTTGCCGTGGGCAGGAAGGGAATTCATATATGTAAAGCATTTCCTCCCGCGGGCAGGAAGAACATTGATATGTGTAAATCATTTCCTCCAGTGAGCAGGAACAGCATACCTGTATGTTCAAACTTTCCTGCCGGCAGCGGGAAGCATGGAACATACAGGTAAAACTCTCCTGACGAGAGGAGGATCAGTTTTTGGGTAGATTTTTTGACATAGGTATCGCAAAAGCTATCCCATATATAGATGACAGCCGTGTCTCCCGGATGGATCATGTCTTCCGCATAAAAGCGGTAATCCCTCAGTTCGTCCATCAGGGTCTCACAGGAAGGAAAGTATTCCAGTTCCGGTTATCCTGAATAACAAAGCTGATCAGTTATGGGGTCGGGATGGCCTCTTTTTTTATCAGAACCTATTAACATATCCCAGGTGTATTTTGGATGAGCCAATATCAATGGGATTTCCGTGTTGTTTTCCCATGGCATAGCTAATATACATGATACCTCCTCCGGTATCGATATGAGCTCCCAAACCAAATCCAAAAAGAAAATCTTGCCGGACTGCGGAAGGGATATTATTGTAATACCATCCACCGTCCCAGAACGTATATATGTTGCTGTTTCTGGCAAGCATATACCGAAGCTCCAAAGTTATCACCGAATAGGCCGGAGCCAGGAACGCATTGTCATCGAATCCCCTCAGTGAATTGAAACCACCAAACCGGTAGAGTTCATTTTCTCTGAAATCTTTTTTGTCCTCGGACCAGAAATGTTTGTATCTGCCATGTCCGGAGGTTTTGATCACCCAGGATCTGAAAAACGGCTGATACCATGAAATGTCAAGACCGGCTTCGGCGCCGGTATATCTTTTCCTGTCTTTTCCTCTCTTTCTTTTGCCCACGCTTCCAGAAACATCCAAATACATTCCCCGCGAAGGATTAAGCCGGTAGTCCAGATTGTTGAAGTTATAGCTAATTCCATAAAGCCTGGTCTGAAACGGTTCATATTTATTTGTAACCACCCCGGATTCGGATAGCAGGGAAGATTTTTCGAAATGACCGAATACTTCAAGCCAGCTTCGGGAGTTGATATCAAAAGACAGGCCTGCGCGGAAAGTTCTGGAGAGGAAACTGGTATCTTTCTTGAATAACTCAAAATCAGCATTAATTCCTACAGATTGTAATATCAGATAGGGATGGTTCATGTTCAGTTTAAGCTCCTGGGATTGTTCCTCCAGGCTATTCCAGTTCATGTCAATATGCCCGCCCCGTCTGAAAAGGTTTGACAGGCTGAGGTCAAACGCTCCGGTGAAATGGATTTTACCGTCTCCTTTGGGAAGAAAGCCAACTACCCCCTCTGCCTGGTTGCTTGCCGCCTTTTCAAGATATAAGAACACGTTCACCCGTTGACCTTCGGAGAATTCTAATTCAAAGTCCCTGATTTGCCTGAGAAAAGCAAGATTTTCTATCTTATCGGGGATTTTTTGCAATTTGTTTTCATTATACACCATCCCGGGGAATAGCTCCAGGTAAGGATACAAGTATTTTTCACTCACCCTGTCATTGCCTTTGATTAATATGCTGTCTATCACATACCGTTTACCGGGGTCTATTACCAGGGAGGCATTAAGCGTATCAGATCCGGCATTTTCCAATTGGCTTATCTTAACTGAAGCAAAGGGATAACCCTGGTTTTCAAGCTGGGTGACTACCCGTTTTTCCAGGGCGTTCAGCTCATTCAGATTGATCACCTCCTGTTCTCTTATCTTTTGGAAAGAGGGAATTGTTTGCAAAAGAGAGGAATCCGGGGTGGTTATGGAAAATTTTCCCCAATGGTATTTTTGTCCCACATGCAGCCACATCCTCACCGTATCTGTTTTTATCCGCATACGGTCATAGCTGGCTGCCAGAAAACCTGCCTTCCTCATATCCGTCAGCGATTGTCTCAGTTTTCTGCGTATGGTGGCCGTGTCTTTGTAATCTCCCTCCAATGAGCCGGTAAGATTCATGATATAATCGGTGGTGTCCGATTCCCGGATATCCAGATGGTATTCCTGTCCTTTTACCATAAAGGCATTAAGAATACAAAATGTGAACAATATGATTTTTAGAACATACAATCTTTGACAGCCAAAATTATTCGGGTTAAAATCTTTTTTTGAAATCTGCAATAAAAATAAAAAAAAGCTGCACAACGACTTATTGTGCAGCATAAAATTATTAGCCGGAAATGTCTTATATGTGGTTCATGAATCCCTGGCTTTGCAGTACCTTTAGATATTGCTTGGAAAAATGCAGGTTGTCTTGTTTTGTATACCGGTTATCGGTAAACACCTGGGCAAGGGTTTCCTTCTTGTTCTCCTCAATAATCTGCCGGGTTTCCTCCAGTGATTCCTTCTCTGCATAGATGCGGTCAATATCCTCTGCGGTATAATCCTTGTAGGTTTCATAATGGACCACTCCTTCCAGTGGAAGCCTGTCTGTTAGTCCGGGGTTTTCGTCGGGATAGCCCATGGTTATGGCTGCAACAGGCACAACGCCATTGGGCAGGTTCAGGATTTTGATAAGCTGCTCGGCATTATAAGTTGCCGTTCCGAGATAACAAATGCCCATACCTTTTTCTTCTGCTGCCAGACAAACATTTTGCGATGCCAGTAATGCATCGATGGCCGCATTGATGTACCAGAGAAAATTGTCGTAGCCTGGTTCCGCGTTGCGTTGCTCACACCACTTGTGAAAACGGTTGATATCCGCACAGAAGGTCAGATGAACCGGTGCCTGCATAACCATAGGCTGATTAAAATGAGCCGGGGAAAGTTCCTTCTTCTTCTCCTCATCCCGGGTAACTATAATAGAATAGAGTTGCATGTTGCCGGTTGTGGAAGCCCTTGTTCCCGCTTCCAAAATTTCATTCAGGTCTTTCTCATCCACAGGGATATCCTTATATTGCCTTATTGAACGGTGTTGCATGATGGTATCCAGCATAGTCATTGTTTTTTAAAGTTCTTTTGCAATATTAATAAACTTCAGGCTAACTTACCCAAACGATACCTATGTTTTTACCCCATCGCAATGATCTCAGTGACTTATCCCGAATTATTCTTGAATAATTCTGACGCTATTGAAAAACCTGGCTTTTTGCTTCAATAAATTTCGCAAAAAGCCGGTTTTTCTAATGCGGGGTTACCTGC
>JAGXLC010000443.1 GCA_018334875.1 Bacteroidales bacterium
TTTTATGATGTATTCTTATTGATTCAACTACAATAGAACAGTTATTTCAAAGCATGGTATAAAACTTCCACCGGATGCCATGCCTTTCGGGAAGTACCGTCCATAATCTGGTGCCGGCAGCTTGTGCCTGGTGCAGCAATAATGGTTTGCTGATCCGCGGCTCTTACGGCTGGAAACAGAACCAGCTCCCCTATTTTCATAGATATGTCATAATGTTCCTTCTCATAACCAAAAGAGCCGGCCATTCCGCAGCAACCGGATGGAATTTCTTCAACGGAATGGTTTTCAGGAAATGACAGGATAAAACGCGTTGGGTCAGTGGAAGCTACTGCTTTTTGCTGACAATGGCCGTGGAGCAGCACTTCGGTATGCGCATCAGTGAACTGGTCTTTCCTGATGTTGCCTTTTTCCATTTCGCGAGCCAGGAATTCATCAATCATATAGGCGTGATTGCCAAGCTGCCGGGAAATTTCTTTATTTTCAGAGGTTGCCAGATCGGGATATTCATCGCGGAAGGCCAAAATAGCAGAAGGCTCTATGCCTATGAGCGGCGTATCTTCGGTAATCATATCCTTTAACAATCCGAGGTTCCGGTTGGCAATTTTTTTTGCCTTTCTAACAAGGCCCTTTGACAAGTAAGCTCGGCCACTTTCCAGATGTCGGGGTATGATGACCTCATAACCCAGGCGGCTAAGCAACTGTATTGTCTTAATACCAATATCCGTGTCGTTAAAATTGGTAAATTCATCGTTGAATAAATAGACCTTTCCGTTATCAGGAGATTTTCCATTCAAGTCTTTCACATATTGCTTCATCCAATGATTAAGCGTTTGTTTTTGCAACAGGGGCATGCTGCGTTTTGTTGCAAAACCCACGGTTCTGTTTATTAAACCTGAAGCCGTACGGTTGTTCATGAAAAAATTATACAATCCCGGCCAGAGCGAACCCAACCGGTTTAAACGGGTAATATTGGCAACCATCCGGGTCCTTAAGGGAATACCATGGGAATCGTAATAGTGTTGAAGGAATTCGGCTTTGAGTCTGGCAACATCCACATTGGAAGGGCATTCTGTTTTACAAGCTTTACAGGAAAGACAAAGGTCCATTACCTGATAGATCTCTTTGTGGTTAAACCGGTTTTTCTTTTGGGAATAGGTCAAAAATTCCCTTAGAATGTTGGCCCTTGCCCTTGTAACGTCATTTTCATTTCTTGTGGCCATATAACTGGGACACATGGTTCCCCCGGTCAGCTCGGTTTTCCGGCAATCCCCGCTACCGTTACATTTTTCAGCAGCCCTCAAAATGCCACCTGTATCTGAAAAATCAAATACAGTTGGAATATCAGGAACTTCCAGGCCAGGAGGAAATCTGAGGCTTTCATTCATTGGAGGCACATCCACGATCTTTCCGGGATTGAATATTTCTCCCGGGTCCCATGCATGTTTAACTTCTTTAAGCAATTCATAATTCTTTTCACCCAGGATGATGGGAATGAATTCCCCCCGTAGCCTGCCGTCTCCATGTTCCCCGCTAAGGGAGCCATTGTATTTTTTTACCAGATGTGCGATTTCCCGCCCAATGGTGCGGAACATTTCCGCATCCTTCGGATCTTTAAGGTTCAAAATGGGGCGAAGATGCAGTTCTCCGGAACCGATGTGGGCATAGAACACACAATCGAGGTTATAATGGTTGAGTATTTTCTGGAAATCCGCCATGTAATCAGGTAAAACCTCTACATTCACAGCCGTATCCTCAATAATCGAAACAGGTTTGGCATCTCCTTTCATATTGGAAAGTATTCCCAGTCCCGCTTTTCTCAGGTTCCACACTTTGTTTGCTTCGGGTTCGTGGATCAGGGGATAATAGTACCCATAGCCGGCCTTTTTGAAATCCTTTACCATCTCATCATGAATTGTCTCTATTTCTTCCCTGGAATTCCTGGCAAATTCAATGATCAATATGGCTCCCGGGTCTCCCTTTACAAATTCCCTGTTCTTTTGCTGATCCCTGTTGTTTTTGGTCAGCTCCAGAATATGGTGGTCCATCATCTCTACAGTGCCCGGATTGTGATTCAACGCTATAAGGTTGGCCCGGAAGGCTTCTTCCTTGGTTTTAAAATGGGCCGCGGTAACCGCCTTGTATTTCGGAGGAAGTGGAACCAGGTTCAATTTTATTTCAGTGATAAACATCAGGGTCCCTTCTGATCCGCAGACCAGCTTACTGAAGTTAAACGGATGGGGAGATTGTTCGGAATATACTTCGGAATCCAGCAGCAGATCCAGGGAATACCCTGTATTTCGGCGGTAAATGGATTTATCCGGGTATTCCTTCTTTATTTCCTGCTGATTATCCGGGTCTTTTAAAATATCATGTATGCGCTGATAGATTTTGGACTCCATAGAATTGCCCTGTAACTTTTGCCGGAATTCCTCAGGGCTGAGTGGTCCGAATTCCGTCCCGGAACCATCGCTTAAAAACCCTTTCACAGAAATGGTATGGTGCCTGGTTGTGCCATAAAGAATAGAATGGGCACCGCATGCATTGTTTCCAACCATTCCTCCGATCATGCAGCGATTGGCCGTGGAGGTTTCCGGCCCGAAAAACAATCCGTAATCTTTAAGGAAAAGGTTCAGCTCGTCGAGTATGACACCGGGCTGTACCCTTACCCATTGTTCCTCCGGATTGACTTCCAGGATACTGGTCATATAGCGGGAAACGTCCACCACAATACCGGACCCAACTACCTGTCCGGCCAGGGAAGTACCGGCTGTTCTTGGAATCAGCGAAGTTTCGGTCTTTCGGGCGATGGAAATCAGCTCCCTGATATCGTCCTCGTCTTTGGGTAAAGCAACAGCAACTGGTATTTCACGATAGGCTGAAGCATCGGTGGCATAAAGCAAACGCGTCTTCTTGTCGGTGTAAAAATCCCCTTTCAGGTGGTTTGTGTACTCCTGTATTTTATCATCCATGAGTTATCTGTTTTAAATCGCAAAGACAAAATTAAAAAGAAAACGCTCAAATCATTTCAAATTGCCAATGAAAACCACCGCAGAATTTCCCGATAAAACCCGTTCAGTTTCACTTTTTTTATTACCCAAAAAATTTTTATGTGATGGTATTTTAAGTAATGATATAAATAGACATAGAAATACACTCAATATAAATCATTTATATTTATATATGATTTCAGATCTGTCGAAAATCATAGGGCATAAATTCAGATTGCTTCAAAATAAGGTTCAATCAATCAGACATATAATAATGATAAATTTAACCCGAATTATTCAGGAATAAT
>JAGXLC010000444.1 GCA_018334875.1 Bacteroidales bacterium
GAAAGGATAGTTATTTGTTCTAATTTTTAAGGAATGACATAATTTAAACCATATTTTTATTCTAGCTTGAACTAAGGAAGGTCAGGCATTCTCCTTATTTGTAAACGAAGAAGCTTTATTTGCTTATGGTTCGGCTTATACATTGATTTTCTGTTTATTTTCCAGGATTTGTGCATGTTCCTCTGCATAAAGGATTTTTTTGAAATATATTCCTTTAAGGGATCGTTAAAAAATTAGAAACAGATACCGGAATGCACCTGGGATCAAGGTCATATCAATGTATAAAATTCCGGGAAATGCAGTTTCCGGTTATATTGTGGAATCAAAATCCTTTAGCTATGAAACGTATGGCATTTATTCTGGCTATATTGATGTTCCCGGCTGTATTGACATGTCAGGCACAGTCTCAGAGTCCGCAAAAAGCCCTTAAAACGGTTCAAAAAGAGAATAAAGGAGTAAACCTGTTGTGGACTGCTGAAGACCGGGATGTATTTACAGAGAGCATTGTACCCTATGCGCATAAACATCTTGATGGCAAATCCGGCAATGGACTAACATTGATTATATGGGGGCCTGCTGTTAAAGTGCTAGCTGAGAACGATCAGACTCAAAACAAGCTTGCCTCAATGATTGACAAAGGCCTTCATGTTAAGACTTCGGAGTTCCTTACGGATCAGTATGGAGTTACGGAACAAATGAAACAGATTGGTGTGGAAGTGGGAAAAACCGATGAAGTACTCACGAAAACTCTCACTGAGGAAGGCAGTCATATAGTAAGCTTGTAAAACAACAAAAATCAGACAAAAGCAGTGTCTCCACCCGGCTGAAAGAGCCGCTGGTGGAGACACTGCTTTATAATTAGCTCTCTTTTCTCCGTTCAACCTTTTTTCTTTTTACCTGTCACTTCCATTAACGGGAAAATAATACCAAAGATAATGGCAAAGCGGAATGCTGTTTCCCAGTCAACAACCGTTGTGCCATGGGCTATTAGGTTGTACAAATAGCTTACAGCAAGTGTTACAGGAAAAACCACTATAAAGATTGTGGCGAATTGCCTTATAAATTTCCATCCTTTCATATTGGCTTTTTTTTGGGTCAACCGAATGATAAAAAATTTAATATATGGGTTTTATAAATGTTATTCATCATGGTTTTTCCAGCTTACCTTTTGTTCAGGCTCATGATACTGTCCGATAATATCCCGGTACAAACGGGGTTTTCTGGCATTAAGGTAGCGGTTTCCCCCTGCCTGCGTGAGTTTTTCAGGTACAAGGAGTGCCGTTGTCATATCATCACCCAGCCTTCTGCATTCAGCAAGGATGTCCCCAAAAGGGTCAATGATCATAGAGCAGCCGTTCTTGAGCTGATCATGATCCAGACCTATGGGATTGGCGAAAACAACATAAACCGCATTATCAAAAGCCCTTGCCGGAAGCCATTTCATCAGCCAGGCCCTTCCTTTTAATCCGTCAAATTCTATTCTCAGCGAGGTGGGGTCATCCTCACGGTTTTCCCAGAGTTTTGGATCCACAAAACCTGCACCGGGCCGAGAGGATGGCGTGCACATGGTAACATGCGGCATGAAAATGATATCAGCACCCAACAGCTTCGTGGCCCGCACATTTTCTATGATGTTGTTGTCGTAGCAGATCAATATACCGCATTTCCAGCCGTGAAGATCAAAAACAGTATATTGGTCTCCCGGGGAAAGACAGGGATTGATGAAGGGATGGATCTTCCTGTGTTTGGCCACCAGCCCGGATGAATTGACACAAACATAGGTATTGTATAACCGGTTTTCATGGTCTTTTTCAAACAAACCGGCCAGAATGGTCACTTCATGCTTATGGGATATCTCTGTTAATTCTTTTATGCTGCTGCTTTCGGGCAGATACTCGGCCAGGTCAAGCATCTCATGCTCCGAAAGATTTTGTGTGAATGTATACCCCGTGATGCAGCATTCATGAAAGGCTATTACCTTTGATCCTTCCTCTGCAGCTTGTTTGGAAAAGTGGTCGATTACAGACAGGTTATAGGCTTTGTCGCCGCTTTTGTGCTCAAACTGCACGGTAGATGCTTTTAGTTTCTCCATTATATTTTTCTTTTTAAATTGAACACTAATATGAGCCTCATTCCGTGATTTCTAAACGATTGCCCTCCGGGTCAAGTACGATACTTTCATAACATCCGTCACCGGTGGTTCTGGGTTCTCCTACAATCCGGAAACCATCTTTTCTTAACCTTTCCGTCAGATCATCCACCTTCTCTTTGCCGTCCACTGAGATGGCAAAATGGATCAAACCCGGGTACTGTTCAAGGTTGTTATTTTGCATCCCGGGGATGTCCGGATTATGCATCAGTTCCAGCCTGCATCCCCCGGCGAAAGATATAAAGTAAGATTCGAACTGCTTTTTTGGGTTGTGGTATTTTTCTCCTGCGGTACCTTGAAAGTGATATTCATAAAACCGTTTCATCCTTTCAAGATCTTTAACCCAGATGGCAATGTGATGTATTTTCATAAAGTTAAATTGGATGATTTAAAGAACAGAATATTTGCCACCAAATCTCCAAAACACCAAATGCCACCAAAACATGAATATCTGTAAAACTGATTTTGGTGTACTTTGGTGCTTTCGCCTGCCGTCGGCCAGTTTGGCGTTTTCGTAGGAGAAAAACTGATATCTGTTAACCCATCTACTTGTTTTGCATGTAACCACCTGCTATTACTCAAAGGGCTTTTCAGGAAGTTGCTTTAAGTTCCTTACATACCGCTTTTCATCAAATGGTTTGCTATGTTTAAGCAAATTGTACAATTCAACTGCCACGCACTGGCCGATCAGTTGTTTGGCTTCAAAATCGCTGTAGCCTTCCTTAATAAGCCTGTTATAGGTTTCATTGGTCTCCGGTGGATTGTTCTCCTCCATTTGGTTCTTTATAACCACAAATATCTGTTCTCTTAAATTTTCGTTGGTTTCCATAATTCTTGATTTTTATAATTATTTGGAATAAGTATCGTTTTTCCGATTCTATGGTTTTTAAAAACATCCAATGACATTTTATTTTACCGCCTTATGAAATTTTTCAATATTTTCCGGATCGCCGCTTACGTAAACGAGATCGTTGTAAAGGAGCTTTTCATTCGGATATACCGGATATATGATATCATTTTTCCTCAAAATGGCCAGAATATTTATGCCATATTTGTTTCTTATATTGGCTTTTGCAATAGATTTTCCAACAACATCACCGCTGTCAGCCTCCACGCGTACAGCCGTGACTTTAAACTCGG
>JAGXLC010000445.1 GCA_018334875.1 Bacteroidales bacterium
GCGGAGCAAGGTAGCCCCCGCATTACATTTTCTACATCTTTTTGCCTTCATCTCATTTCATTAACTTGTTGTGAAGTTTCCTAGATGCGGGTTTCATATGGTTAAATGTTTGTTTAACCTTGCGTTTGTAATTAAGTTCTTTTTTTAAACAAAATTAGGAAGAGATTATTATTTATAATAACCAGGAGAAAAAGACCCAAAAATCCTAATATTGGCTTTTTTTACCATTTTATCTTATTTAGAAAATAAAAATGTTTAAAAAAATTCCCGTGAAAATATTTGCATCATGTTTAAATATGTTTTATATTTGCTTAAACATTATACAACGAAAAAATCAATAACTATGAAGGCAACAGAATTCAATCAACAGCTTATAGAACTCGAAGACAAACTGGAAAGGTTTGCCATGAGTTTGACCTCAAACCATGAGGAAGCAAAAGATCTGCTTCAGGAAACTTATTATAAAGCCCTGGCCAACAGGGATAAGTTTGTAGGGCATTCCAATCTGAAGGCATGGACGTTTACCATCATGAAAAATACATTCATTAACAATTATCGTAAAAAACAAAAGGAGAATACACACAACGATAAAACAGAAAATAATTATTTTATCAACCAGTCTGAGGAAAGTACTACAAGCACACCGGACAGCGAGTATTCAATCATTGAAATCAACAGAAAGATTGAGGAATTACCCGATGAGTTCCGTGTTCCCTTTAAGATGTTCCTTTCAGGGTATAAATATAAGGAAATAGCAGAGGAACTGGAGCTTAAAATTGGTACTGTTAAAAGCCGCATATTCTTCACCAGGAAGAAATTATCGGAAAAACTTCAGGGTTACTGATCAATCATATAAACAGGAATAGTGCAAAAGGCTTCTTGACTCGTGTTAAGAAGCCTTTTGATTTCAATAGAGGGTTGTTTCCCGGTATTAACGATTTGAAATTTAGTTTAAAATTAAGGGAACCTGAAAATTTGTATTATTTTTGTGACTCTTAAAAAAATAAGGAAACATCCCAAATGGATAATAAAGCCGGATTTGTAAATATTATAGGTAATCCGAATGTAGGAAAGTCAACTCTGATGAATCAGTTGGTGGGCGAAAAGCTTTCGATCATCACTTCAAAGGCTCAAACTACCAGACATCGGATCATGGGGATTATAAGCGGGGAAAATTTCCAGATCATCTATTCGGATACACCCGGGATCATTGAGCCGCATTATAAACTCCATGAAAAGATGCTCCGGTTTATCGACCTGGCACTTGAAGATGCCGATATACTTTTGTATGTCACTGACATCAGGGAAAAATATGACAAGCACCTGGATTATATAGAAAAAATTAAAAAGACTGATATTCCGGTTATTTTGATTGTCAATAAGATTGATCTGGCACGTGAGAATGAGCTGGAGCCCATTCTTTCGAAATGGAAAAAGATGCTTCCCCACGCCCATATTATTCCTGTTTCGGCCCTTAAAGGCTATTATCTGCCGGAAGTTTTTGATAAGATACTGGAACTGCTTCCTGAGAATCCTCCCTATTATCCTAAAGATGCACTTACCGATAAACCTGAGCGCTTTTTTGTTTCAGAAATCATCCGGGAGAAGATATTCCTTAATTATGAAAAAGAGGTTCCTTATTCAACGGAAGTGCAGATCGAGGAATTTAAAGATACCGATCAGATACTCAATATAAGAGCCACCATTTATGTCATGCGGGATAGTCAAAAAGCAATACTGATCGGTAGCAGGGGAGAGGCCATCAAGAATATTGGTATCCGGGCCCGGGAAGAGCTGGAGGCCATTTACGAGAAGCAGGTGTTCCTCGATCTTTATGTTAAGGTACATAAAGAATGGAGAGATAAGGATGGTTTCTTAAAATCCCGGGGGTATAATGTTTAACTATTATTGGCAATGTAGGCACTGGAAAGAAACGCCTATATACTTTCAATTAAAGCTGTAGCATGGCAAAAGATACTGTGGCAATCCTGGGCAGACCAAATGTAGGTAAATCCACCCTTTTTAACAGGCTCACCGAATCAAGAAAGGCCATTGTGGATGAGGTGAGCGGTGTTACCCGCGACCGGCATTACGGGGTTGTTGAATGGGAGGGAAAAATGTTTAACCTTATCGATACAGGTGGATACATAGAACATACCGAGGATATTTTCGAGAAAGAAATCAGAAAACAAGTCAAAATTGCCATTGAGGAAGCATCGGTAATATTATTCGTTGTGGATGTTACCACCGGTATCACCGATCTGGACCAACAGATGGCTGATATGCTCAGGAAAATCGATAAAAAGGTCATTACCGTGGTCAATAAGGTTGATAATCTCCAGAGAAATTATGACGCCAATGTTTTTTACGGACTGGGGCTGGGAGATATATTTCCCATTACTTCGCTTCATGGATCGGGAACCGGGGATTTACTGGATGAAGTTCTTAAACATCTTGAACTGAAGGATCATGCGCCGGAAGAGGATATTCCGAGATTTGCGGTTGTAGGAAAACCCAATGTAGGAAAATCTTCGCTTGTTAATAATCTGATCGGAGAAGAAAGAAATATTGTGACTACGGTGTCCGGGACTACCAGGGATTCTTTATATTCCCGCTATACGAAGTTTCAGCACGATTTTTATCTTGTGGATACGGCAGGCCTGAGAAGAAAAGGAAAGGTGCACGAAGATGTAGAGTTCTATTCGGTGATGAGGGCCATCAGGTCTATAGAATATGCAGACGTATGCTTGTTGATGATTGACGCCACACAGGGCATTCAATCCCAGGATCTGAACATCCTTAAACTCATTCAGCAAAACCGTCGAGGGGTAGTCATGCTTGTCAATAAATGGGATCTGATAGAAAAAGACAGCGGAACCGCCAACGAATACACCCGCATGATCAAACGAAAAATCGCTCCTTTTCAGGATATTCCAATCATCTTTACCTCTGCAATTTACAAGAAGAGAATACACAGAGTTCTTGAAGAGGCTGAAAGGGTGTATCAAAATCGGATAAGAAGGATTAGCACATCACAGCTCAACAAGGTGGTAGAGAAAGCAGTGAATGGTTTCCCTCCTCCTGCTGTGCGGGGAAGATATATTCAGATCAAATACGCTACGCAGCTTCACACCCATGCACCTTCATTTGCTTTTTTTTGTAATTATCCCCAATATGTAAGGGAACCTTACAAAAGATATATCGAGAACGTATTGAGAAAGCATTTTGATTTTACAGGCGTTCCCATTCAGATATTTTTCAGAAAGAAATAA
>JAGXLC010000446.1 GCA_018334875.1 Bacteroidales bacterium
ATGGAGCGAAAACGCGCAATAAACAGAGACTCATCCGGCAGCCTCTTCCTCTAAGCTCTAAGCTCTAAGCTCTGTGCTCTGCGCTTCTCAACCTGAAACAACGACAACACGAGCGCACGACTAGCACGACAGCACGAGGGAACGAAGAAGAAGTTATGATTAATGAATTGTGAGTTCCCTGCTAAATAATACAATATAATATGCATTTGTTTTATGATCTTTATAATAGAGGCATTCGGTTAACTCAACAAAGAGCGCAGCATATTTTTACCGATCACCCGGAAATGGGCGGCCAACTAGAAAAACTAGAAGAAACGTTAAAAAAGCCGGATACGATAATTCTTTCAAAAACCGATGAATCAGTACAATTATTTTATAAAAACTATTTAAAAACTCCTGTAACCAATAAATTCCTGTGTTTAGTCGTTTAATTACGGGAAAATGAAGGTTTTATTATTACATCCTACTTTACAGATTCAATTAAAAAGGGAGAAATAGTATGGACAAAGAAATAAAAATATGGTATGACAAAGAAGGTGATTATCTTGAAGTAATTTTTGAAAGAAAGGCAGGTTATTTCAGGGAAACTAACAATGATGCCGTTATGGAAAAAATTGATGAGGAAGGAAACATCATTGGATTTTCTATACTAAAAATCAGCTCACTTAAAAATACAGATCCTATTTCTGTTTACCTAAAAAGTGCAGGTTGAAAATCTCAACCTGAAACTTGAAACAACGACGGCCCGAAACCACGACAGCACGAAAGCACCAACTGAAGCCAGCGTACGGCGGATACCCCTTCAGGGGCTAGGGGTGAGCGAGGGACAGCACGAATAACTTCAAACTCCTGTCAAACCCGCCTGTCGGCGGACAGACATTTAAAACAAAACAGAACACAAATCCATCGAAAGCCGGACACGGTACAACGGATTTTCACAGATTTTTATCCTTTTAAATATTATCCGCGGTCATCCCTGTCTGCCGACCCGCCTGCCGTCGGGCAGGCAGGCAGGCGCGTTCCATCTCTTCCGCGTTCCAAGAACATTCATGAAGCTCAAAGCCATTCTCATCACATACCTCACGCTCCTCCTCCTCGCCACGGTGCTACCACTCAACAGCGCCGGGGAGGCACTGAACGAGAACCATGTTTTCACGCTGCGGTGGGACTACCTGCTCCACGCGCTCGTGTACGCGCCCCTGCCTGTACTCCTCGCATGGCAGCTCAAAAAACTCTGGCCCGCTGTCCTGCTTGCCCTTGCCCTGGCAGCAGGCCTCGAACTCATACAGGCCCTCCTGCCCTACCGGGGTTTTAACATGAATGATATGGTGGCGAATGGGACTGGGGTGCTGATGGGAGGTTTATTGACAATGACTTTTTAAAAAATATGCTTAAAAGCAGGTTGTTAAATTAGTGATGAGTTATCAGTAACCATCAATTAACAATAACAGAATTTTTACTTAGTCGAATTGGAGAGTACTTCGGATTTAAGATGGCTGAAACCAGGCTTGCTTTTTTGGGTGGCCAAATTCGATTCTTATCAAAATATTTTTTATCAAAACCCAGAATACAAGTTTTAGAACATGGGGCTGAAATTTATGCAGGCTACTTAAATGATAAAGAATTTGTTGAAAAAGTAGAAGAAATTGATAAAGCCAGAGAGTTATTTACAGTCCAGTTTACGAATGAAGTTATAAATCATTTCTATGGTGAACAGGCTGAGAAGATTTTTAAAGATTACATAAAAATGCTTATTTTTGATGCAATTATTGGAAATAATGACCGACATTTTTACAATTGGGGGATAATTAATGATGTAAAAGGCCAACAAAAACCTGTATTCTCTCCAATTTATGATACAGCAAGAGCTTTATTTTGGAACTATCATGAAAATAGAATACAAGAACTTGTAAAGGATAAAAATCAGACGAGCAAACATATTAAAAAGTATGCAGATAATAGTTTCCCAAAAACGGGCTGGGAAGGATACAATAAATTAAATCATTTTGAGTTAATGAATAAGCTTTATGAACATGGATTTTTAGAAAATATTCAAATTCTCAAGGAAATTTTCTATGATGAAAAATTTATTCATAATGTACATAAACGCATTAATTCTGAGTTTGAGGGGTTATTAAGCCACGAGAGAATAAACCTTATAAATTCATGCTTATTATACAGGTATAAAAAAATAAGGAAAATACTTAACTTTGAATCATGATACGTAAATGGATGAACAACATTTGGAAAGTAGATGGAATGGATTACAATGATACTCCTGAAGATACTCATGCTAAATTTCATCTTGTATACGATAATCAAGTGATAGCTATTTTGAGCTATAACGGGAATAACTGGCAGTTTGAGTATACCAATGAGTATATTCAAAATCCGGCAACAAAGCCAATAACTGATTTTCCTGATGTGAAGCGTACATATACATCTGAAAAGCTTTGGCCTTTTTTCGCTTCCAGGATTCCGGCCATTAATCAGCCTTTTCACCTGAAAAAAATAAGGAAGGCCAACATCCGGGAAGACGATTCCATCGGGCTTTTGAAATTGTTTGGCAAGGTGACCATATCAAACCCCTTTAAGTTGTACGCCGTATAATTTTTCCCAGGCATTCCTGTTTTAAGACTCATAATAATTTAACATAAATATTTGTGTAAATCGGTGAATCAAAAATAACCCACCTAATTAAAAAGATACATAGAGATTAATATCATCCGCACAAGCAAGGAATGGAACACGCCTGCCTGTCGGCCCGCCTGCCGTCGGGCAGGCAGACAGGGATGACGCGGATCCGTCGAAAGCCGGACACTGTGCGACGGATTAACACGGATAAAAAACTAAAACAAAACAATACTTCTTAGGTTACTTTATAATTAACTTTAATCTTTGAAAAAAAACAAATCCGCGGTCACCGTGTCCGGCTACTGACGGATCAGCGTTCCATCCAATCTACCACTCTTGAAAGCTATGAAACTAAAACTTCTGATATTAGCTCTTTTAGTGCCCCTTGGCATCTTAACCAAGTTTTATGCCGGGCCGGGTAGTAGTTTTGTGAGCAACCATCTGGGCGGTGTAATTTATTTGGTATTCTTCATCTTCCTGGCTTCGCTAGTTTTTCCGAAGGTTCGGGCGCTGAAGATCTCGCTGGTTGTTTTTGTTATTACTTGCTTGCTGGAGTTTACACAACTAATTCAAATCCCGTGGCTCAACGAACTGCGGGAATATTTCCTGGTTCATGCCCTGATTGGCAGCGGATACAC
>JAGXLC010000447.1 GCA_018334875.1 Bacteroidales bacterium
AATGCTGCAGACATCTATTTCTCATATTCTTCGAATGCTTGCAAAACGATCAGGTGCGAGATCAGATAAGCCAGGGAGCTCTCTGCGCCCTGGTTTTGATTGACCCCGTGTTTTTCAAACCCATCATAACAACCCTTCGTTTCAAAATCGAACAGGTTCGTGTGGATGTCATTTTCGCCCAGGAACCACATAAAACTGGTAAATAAATTGGAGAGGTATTTTTTATCTCCGGTCAGGTGAAATGCCTGGTGGAACATCAAAATCATGGCAAGGGCATCTATAGGCTGCTGAGCAAAAATGGAGCGTTCGCCTCCTTTTTTGTACCACTTTTCATTTCCAATGATGGAGAGATAACCATTTTTAAGTGTTATTTCCGTTAGAAAATCCATTGCTTCCATGGCGACCTCCATGATCTGATCATCTTTAAGTATCTCCGCTGCATGTAAAAGGGCCAGGGGTAATATTCCGTTATCATAGGCCAGAAGGCTTTCAAACCATTTCCAGTCAGGAGCGGAATTTTCATAGAAATGGCGGATCAATTTATCGCTGAGATTTTTTAATGTCCCGCTCATCTGGTCATCATCGGGATTGCTCTTCAGGTAATAACAGATACCTGTCATTGTATTGGCGATACCTCTGATGGATTGGATCTTTTCGAAATTTGGTGAGGCATCGGAGAAAATCAGTTTTCCGGTTTGGTAATAGGCGTTGTTCGGAGCGTTGCCAAGCAGATACCCAAGGGCCCATATGGTTCTTCCAAATGAATCTTCCGAACCTGTTTCATCGAGAAATTGCCGGCTGAAACTGAGGAAGTTTCTGAACAACCCGTCTTCTCTTTGCATATAGTGGATATAACTCAAATAAATGGGAGCCAGCTCCAGGGCGAGGGGTTCTTTTTTCTGCCTGTAGGTCATGAGCACCATAAGTAAGGCCCTGGCGTTATCATCCAGGCAGTATCCTTCTTTCAGGTTGGGGATGCCATATTTTGCATGCTGGATGATCCCTGTGTCATCTGTTAAATGTTTGATGTGCAGAAGAGAAAAAGGTGGAAGCATTTGTGGGTCGATGGTCGTTTCTTTCACCGGCTTAACTTTGGGTCTGCCGGCAAGAATTTTTTTGGCGAGGGCCATGTGTTTGGCTCCCGACTTGGGCCAGGTGATGCTTCTGCCATAATGATATGCTATTTTTCGCAGTTTTTTCAGCTCTTCAGGCTTATCAAGCAGGGCCATAATAATCCTGGATAGTTCATCGGAGTCATGAAAGTTAAAAATTCTGCCCCTCCCTTCAGCCAATAGCTCCGAGGCATGCCAGTATGGCGTTGAGATAACAGCTGTACCTGCTCCTATGGCATATGCAAGTGTTCCACTGGTTATTTGAGCTTCATTGAGATAAGGGGTTACATAGATGTCTGAGGCGGACAGATATCTGAACAATTCTTTCTGATCGACATATTCATTAAGGAAAAGAACGTGTTTGCTTAGGTTAAGGGAGTTAACCAGCCGCTGCAGGTAATTGCGGTATTCTTCGCCGTTTTCGCGCAGAACATGCGGATGGGTTTTGCCCAGGATCATATATAAAATATCGGGATGCTTTTCAACAGCTTTCGGCAAGGCTTTAATTGCTGTTTCAATTCCCTTGTTCCGGCTGAGGAAGCCAAAAGTAAGCAGGAGTTTTCTGTTTTCAAGGTTGAACTCTTTTTTGGATTCATGCTGGTCATAATGAATGTCGGGCACTCCATGTTCAATGTATTCAATTTTTCTATGATCCACCTGATAAATGGTTGTGAGAAATTTAATGGCTTTATGGCTCATCACCACAACCTTATCAGCTATTTGGCATATTTCCTGCAATACTTGTTTTTGATTGGCTGAAGGTGTTTTAAGGATGGTATGCAGGGTAACGATGAGTGGTATTTCAAGCCGGTAAAGCAGGGGGAGTATATATAAACCATCCTGGCCCCCGTAGATACCAAATTCATGTTCCAGAATACAAATATCCGCACCGCTTATATTAATAAATTTAACCGCCTTCATATAATCCCGCTGATGTTCCTGGCGGATAGATAATTTCACTTCTTCGGGATAATCATAGGTTTGGTCATGGTCGTCCATGGCTACAATAAATCCTTCAGCTGAACCATTTTCTGTGGTTTGGTTCATTACCATAGACTCATGGAGGTTTTGGGTAAAAGTTCCTATGCCACATTCCCTTGGGGGATATGTTCCGATATATGCAATTTTCATATTATAAAGATACAGCTAATAATTGGTTTTTTAACTTCCCTTCCCATTGAAGCGGTTCGAAGAAAAAGCGCTTTACTTAGGTATAATTTGGGTATCACTCACTAAGAGAGGGGCATGACAAAAAAATAATTTGTCCGTTGATTTCCTTTTTGTTATCTCATAGGGTGAATTTTTATCATCACGGGGTGTTTCTGAAAATATCCACAGAGAGAAAGGCACTATCCAACCGGATGGTTATTTGCTTATACAGGAGGAAGGGATCTTCCTTTCTCAAAGAAGCTATGGACCTGTTTTATATTACTTTCCAGGGCCTCTTTTAGTTGCCCCTGAAAGATGATCTTCCCTGCGTCAATAAATACGATGCGGTCGGCAATCCTGAGTATGCTGGATACCTCATGGGTGATGATCACCACCGACATACCCATCTGGTCCCGGAGGTTCAATATCAGTTCATCCAGGGTAGACAGGGAGATGGGATCCAGGCCGGCTCCCGGCTCGTCACAAAACAACAGGGGAGGATCCATCACGATGGCCCGGGCCAGGGCAGCTCTTTTCAGCATGCCGCCGCTCAACTGGGAAGGGTAAAGGTGATAGGCACCCGGAAGGTTGACCAGCTGCAGCTTGCTCCAAACAATACGGGCAATCAGCTCATCGCTCAGGTTGGTATGCTGCTCCAGGGGCAGGGCAATGTTCTCTCCAACAGTCAGGGAGTTCAACAGCCCACCGTTTTGATAGAACACCCCCATCTGAAGGTACAATTGCTTTTGCTGTTTCTCATCCAACTCCATCATGTTTTGGCCGAGAATATGAACCGATCCTTTCCGGCCTTCATAGAGTCCAAGCATATGTTTGAGAAGCACCGATTTGCCGGCTCCACTGCCGCCCAGAACAACGGTGATGTCTTTCTCCCGGGCCTCAAAGGAGACATCGGATAATATTTCCTTCTCGCCGAATGAGGCGGATAATTCACTTACCTCTATGATTTTTCTGGATGCCATACGTCGTTTTTAATAAAACA
>JAGXLC010000448.1 GCA_018334875.1 Bacteroidales bacterium
AGATTGGCATGGTAGACCAAAAACAACAGCATCCGATCGCCCGGCGATTTGATACCTTTACAAACCAGTTCAATCTCATGGAAGGGGAGGAAAAGAATTTGCTTCTTGATCTGTTTATTATCATTCAAATAAAAAAACATCTTATCCCTGCCCAGGGTCTTTTCATAGTAAAATTTGATGGAGGCAATGGTTTGGTTAAGCTGCGTTTCCCCAAGCCCGGCAGATCTTTCCTTGAGGTAGCTGTATAGTTCCTGATAACCCAGCGAATCAATATCTTTACCCTTGTGATCTGCCAGAAATTTCTTGAAAAACGCCTTGTATATAGCTACTGTATTAGGACTTAGCCTTTTTAGTGTCATGGAGTCCATGTAGGCTTTCAAATGGGATTTGAATTCCCCGGGAACAGCAGACGCCTGGGGTAGTTTTTTTACCGCTCGTTTGCTTGGCGGTTTCTGTTCAGGCGGTGAAACGTATATCCTGGACCAGGCATAACCTGCTTTTTCAATCATCCCGGTGATCTGTTTGTACAGTTCATTGTTCCCGGGGAACATCCAGCATCGCTGTTTTTCCAGCCACACCCCCTTTTTGGTATCAGAAAAACATTTAAAAATCCTGAAAAATGAAAATCCGGCAAGCTTAGTATCTTAAAAAGTATTCCTTAATGATATAGTTTTTTTTACACGCCTTCGCTCCCTCACCCACATATATTTGCATGGGATAAGACTGCATATTCAAAAATAAGAAAAATTTATGACATGGAACAACACAAAGATTATGAAAAGAAGTTAGATGAAATCAGGGCCATTCCTGATCGGTTGGTTAAGACCCCCTATAGTATCCTGTAGATGTTTTCTTACAGCCAGGGAAAGTGAAGAAGAAACCGGTGAAGTAGCCGAGCCATAAGCCAACCCGAATTATTCAGTAATAAATTTTCTGTACGGATTAAAAAGGGGTGTTACACGGATAATTGACACCCCTTTTTTTGTTAAATCTTCGCAACCCCTCTGCAGGAGTGGCCATACCTTTGCGGAATCATCCATCCCCATGCATGAGGAGGAACATTTTCTGCAGGATGATCCTGAAACTATGCGGGAAATAGAGAAAATGTGCAGGAATAACAGAAAATATTGGCAAGGCAATGAAAAAGTCTGCAGGACACTATTAAAAACCTGCGGCTGACCGCCTGGCGTTGCAGGACTGGTTTATTCCTATGCAGGAAGCCGAAAAAATACGTAGGAATTAATTTAAGTTCCCCCGGAAGTATCTAAAATCTCGTTAGAATAAAGAAAAAATATGCAGAAATTTGACTAAAATAGTAATTTATATTAATATTGCATTTAAGATTATATAAAGTCTATTAAATTATAGGTATAGATTCCGGCTATTCACTCCGTTTCGGCCGGAATGAAACTAAAGCTAAGCCAAGAAGATATCATGCATCGTAGATACTGTTTAATAGGATCTTTGATTGTGCTCTCCCAGTTTTACATTCGTATGACTGTGGGTCAGGAGATGGATAATGTTCCTAAAGCATTTGAAGAATTGAATTTCAAACCGAAAACGATACTTTTGGATAACAAAATAAAAGTACCGACTACTAACGGTCATCTGCAGGGTATACAGTATATTGAAAAAAACGATGAAGAAAAATTGTTGATTTCCGGGAGCTCTCATACTACGGCTTACATTATCCAGGCAGATATTGACACAAGAAAAGTTGACAAACTCATTCCGTTGATGTCAGATCCTTATCGGCATGCTGGAGGTATACAAGCGACCAGCCAATATGTTATTGCAGGCATTGAAGACAACTATACGAAACGGACTTCCAGGGTTTGCATATATAATTACCTAAATGATAATTTTTATAAGGCCCATCCGGATGTAACGATATCGCGTGAAGGTGAACCTGAGCGGAAAACTGCCGGAGCCACAGGCTTACTGGCAATCGAAGATGGATATTTAGCAGTGATTGGAAATTGGGACAGTCGCAATTGGGACTTTTATCACTTGGATTTAATAAATAGCAGACACCACTTTCTAAAAAGTTTTAATGCGCCGGATAACTGGCCGGGCTATCAATCCATCAACTTAATCAAGGATAAACAAGCAATTTATGCTGTTGCATTTTACAAAAAAGAAGCAATAAATTATGCTGATCTTATCCTCATAAGCAAAAATGGACGTTTTAAGCCTGTCATGGAGAAGGTCTGTACCAAGAGGTTTCATGGTGGAAATGGAGCTGACTTTGGATCAGCGGCCGGACTGCATGTGGACAAGGAAGGTAATCTACATATTTGGAGTTCACAGAAAGATGCCACAAAGCAAATTGCTGTTAGCAGGTTTTCACAGAAATAATATAAAGAGAAACGCATCACAGTTGCTGGCTTGTCTTTAACGCAATACCGGTGCTGCACCAACAGGTTTAAAAATTAATGCCCCAATATTAAGTTTGCTTTCGAAGCTCAATCCCATACCCCGGCAGTAGCTGTTTACGCTTAAAGGTTATCTTGAATGGTGTCGCATATGTTCAGCAGCGGTTTTAATCCAGGTATAAGAACCTGGATTAAAACCTTTATTGACTTTAAAAAACCATAAGCTTCTGCATCACCCGCTGCTGAATATATCCGATGTTATGTTTCTAGTGTTTGTTGAACATACCCTCCCATTAATTCTAATCGTCCTCATCTTCTTCAAAGGCCTCAATTATATCTTCAATTTTTTCGCAAATTAAATCTGCCAGGTCGCTGTTTCCATCAGGGTCCTCAGGGTATATTTCAATGGTACCATCTTCGTTACCGTCTGTGGCGGAGGTAATGTCAATACCACCCGCTTCGGGGTCAAATAGGGTTCCTAACTCAAATGACACTTTTAATACAGCTTTGCGGGCTTCATCAAGATTTACAAGCTCATCAAATTCAATTTCAACCTCATTTTCTTCATCCGACCAGAAAATGAATGATGTACCGTCAATTGTACCCTCAATCCATATTGATTTACCATACATATCAGAGGTAGAATTTTCACTCTCACTGAACTCAAATTCTATTTCCTCGTAAGCTGCCGATGGTAGTTCTAAATCGTTCACAATGGTAGTTTCGAGGGCATTACCATCCTTCATCAGGTCTATTTCAAAGGGACCATCTAACTCATGATCGTCAGCAAATGAATCGGTTTCAAATAAGGGGTCATCGTCGTCAAACTCTATCTCAATCTCCTCAATATTGATTTTAAAACTTTCTATAACTACTCCCTCTGCA
>JAGXLC010000449.1 GCA_018334875.1 Bacteroidales bacterium
GTACCAATATTGCCAAAAATATTTGCTGTTTTTTGAATTGTCATATCAACAGGGTAAATTTTATATTATTAATTAATCCTCATAAATTATTCATCATTGGGGAATCAACTGTAAAGTTACCACGTAGGGCCTGTGATCCGAAGCCACTTTCTCTTCGATGACCTTCCGGTCAACCACTTTCCATCGCTCCTCAGGATGATACAGTATATAATCCAGCTTTCTTTCGGGAGAACCGGATGGGTAGGTTGGTTCGGCCGGGGTATCGGCAGTCATGGCCCATCGTTCCAGCAAAATGTCAATGGGCCGGCTTCCCGGTGTAGCGTTCAGGTCTCCGGCAAGAATGGCGGGGTTATTGAGCCCGGACAAAATGTGGTTAAGTGCTTTGGCTTGATAAATGCGATCCGTGGGGTCCTGTGTATGATCCAGATGGGTTCCGATAAATTCAATCCGCTCATCGTTCATAAGGTCAATTTCCACCCGCAATGCAGCCCGGGGTTCATGTCCTTCACCGGCACCCAGGTGATGCACCTCCATGGATTCGGCCGGATATTTTGAAAGGATGGCTTCCCCGTAGGCTCCCCCGTCATAATCCATGGCTTTTCCGAAAAAGGGAGTCAAATCCGTACGTTTGGCCATTTCCAGAGCCAAATCCATTTGGTTTACCCTGCCGGTTCTGAAATCCACTTCCTGAAGGGCTACCAGGTCGGGATCGGCCCGACGGATAACCGCCGCGATGGTATCCAGGTTAAAATCGCCTTTGACTGTGGCCCCATGCAGGATGTTATAGGTCATGATCTTCAGTGTAACTGTCTGCCTCACCTCGTTTTGCCCCCGGGATGGGACATCATTTACAAACAGGATCAACAGGCATAATAAACCTGTTCTCAGCCAATGGTTAAATGGGGGAAAGTTTTTCATAGCTTGAATTTTTCTATTTGTCAATTTGTCAAAAATACAAATTGACCGAAGAAAATGAAAATGCGGTTTATTTGTATTTATAATGAACAATTGGTCAAAAAATCAGTTATGCCGAGAGAAAATGATATTATTTCTTAATTTTGTGTAATTATTTTTTACACCTTCTTAATAATGAGAGGGTTTGTGTATGAAAATCGCAAGTATTGACCTGCACAACAAGAACATGATTAACAAGCGGGTTCCATGGTGAGATCAGCAAAATACACAAATTTGACATGTAAATCAATTTGAAATGCAAACTTTTAATAGACTATTGACCGATGAATCCACCCAATGATCATATTTTAACCATATTCGGAGCTTCCGGGGATCTTACCAGGCGGAAGCTGATTCCTTCGATTTACGAGTTGTTTAAACAAAACCTCCTGCCCGAAGGGTTCGCCATTTTGGGTACAGGAAGGAAGGCATTCAGCGATGAATCTTTTCGTGACCATCTGAAAAGCGAATCGAAAATTACAGATGAAGCGTTTTTAAAACAGATATTCTATGTTCCTGTTAATACCAAAGACATTGAATCCTACAGCGGGTTAAAGGATCGTTTGCTGGAGCTGACAAAAAAATTGGATATTCCAGGGAATTATATTTTTTATCTGGCTACACCTCCCGGTTTATATCCCACCATTGCGAAGGCACTTCATCATCATAGTCTTAGCAGGGATAACGGGGAACATCCCGGCTGGAAGCGCGTGATTGTGGAGAAACCTTTCGGTTATGATCTGCAAAGTGCGAAGGATCTGAACAGGGAATTGCTGGATTATTTTGCTGAGGACCAGATCTACCGGATCGATCATTACCTGGGAAAGGAAACGGTACAGAATATCATGGTCACCCGTTTTTCAAACAGCATATTCGAGCCTTTATGGAACCGGAACTATATTGATCATGTGCAGATCACTGCTGCGGAAGAAATAGGCATTGAACTCCGTTCAGGATATTATGATGAAATCGGTGCTTTGAGGGATATGGTGCAGAATCATCTGCTTCATATAGTTGGGATGCTTGCCATGGAACCACCGGCACTTTCTACTTCAGCCGCAATTCGCAACGAAACGCTGAAGGTTTTTCAATCGCTCAGACCTTTAACCGAAAATGACATCCGGAAAAATGTGATTAAAGGTCAATATGCCGGAAGAAAGTTTAACGGTGCATATAATCCCGGGTACCTTGAAGAGGAAGGTGTGTCGAAAGGTTCCGGAACCGAAACATACGTGGCCATGAAACTGAACATTGATAATTGGCGCTGGAAGGATGTTCCTTTTTTTATCAGGACCGGTAAACGCTTGCCAAGGCGGGCCACAGAGGTAGTTATTCAGTTCAGGCCCACTCCGCATCATATTTTCTGTAGTAATGACAATCAGCAGAGCACACCCAATCAACTGGTCATAAGAATCCAGCCCGATGAAGGGCTGCTTTTAAAATTCGGACTGAAAATTCCGGGTGCAGGATTCAAGGTGCAGGATGTAAATATGGATTTCCACTACTCGGATATTGCAGAGGAAAAACTGCCATCAGCCTATGAACGCCTGTTGCTCGATTGTATGCACGGAGATCTGACATTGTATTCCCGGGGAGATGCTACTGAAGTTACCTGGGAATACATCAATCCGATATTGGAAGCATGGAAGGCTTCCCTGGAGCTGAATCTGTATAATTATCCCATTCATTCATGGGGTCCTGAGGCGGCGGCGGATCTGCTAAAGTCTTATACCGGCTATAATTGGAAGATCCCCTGTGAAAATCTGTCGGATGGAAAGGAGTGTATTGAACCATAAACGGAATAATCTATGAGATCCAATATACATGTTTTCGGTTCAGTAGAGGAGACTGTTCAGCAATTGGCGGCAAAGATGTATGCCCTTGCCCTGAATGATGATTCCGAATATTTCCATCTGGCCATATCCGGGGGTAGTACGCCTTTGAAGTGGTTTAAGCATTTAAGCGAGCAGTATGCCTCACTTATGCCCTGGAGCAGGTTTAAGGTTTTCTGGGTTGACGAACGGTGCGTCCCTCCTGATGATCCGGAAAGCAACTATGGAATGGCCCGTCATCATTTGCTCCGTCATGTTGGTATCCCGGAAGATCAGGTTTACAGAATGAGGGGAGAATACGATCCCTATTCCGAGGCGGACCGGTATGCCTCTCTTCTGCAGGAAAATCTTCCCGCGAAAAATGGATCGCCTTTATTCGATCTGATCGTATTGGGTATGGGAGATGACGGCCATACAGCCTCTGTTTTTCCGGATCAAATCC
>JAGXLC010000450.1 GCA_018334875.1 Bacteroidales bacterium
TCTGGACTTATGAAAAATCTGAAGATGTGAACAGTCCTTATCTGCAGGAACACATCCATCTGGTAACAGCCATCCGAAGAGATGAACCCGTTAACGAGGCGGAACTTACAGCCAAATCGACTCTGACCTCCATAATGGGTAGAATTGCGGCATATACCGGAAAGGAAGTTACCTGGGATGAGATGATGAAGTCAAGCCTCCAACTGGGACCGGAAGGAGGCCCTGAATCAGTAAATTCACTTGGTTCAAGCGAGCTCGTCAATTCCAAAGTTCCTGTTCCTGGCACGGAAGATTAAGAACTTGTTTGAAAATAAAATTTAAAAAAACGCGCCTTCTGGCTGTGGACTTTGCCTTTTCGAAATAAGCGTTGACCGGATCATGCAGGTTAAGTCGTTCTTAATGGCTGGACAGTGGAATGTGGATGTATGGTTTATGATACCTATAAGGAAGGCTTTTACCGAAGCTACCGGAGGGTCTGGCCGGGACGTCAGCGTCATTTGCTCGGCCAATCACGGTATGGACAGCTCATTACGATAAAAGGAAAGGAAAAAACCACTGAAACCCCCGGTTTTCCGGAGAGTCTTCCAATGATGAAAATTCGTGCGAGCCTGACCGCCGTCTTTGAAGATGGTTCGAAAGAGCAGGTCTTTGAGAGGACCTATGAGTTCAACCTGGCACAGTCAATCGATCAGTAGGAAGAATCAAATAAAGAAACCCTCATGGAAGAGCTTACACAAAAGACACATCGACCGGTTTTATAAGTTCCCAGAAGGCAAAAGAAGTAAGGATTCTGTGGTGAACAATCATAAATCCTTACGGCTTTGCCCTTATATTAGGATTTCCAGTTTATCTGGGTTGGGGACTACTGTTTTATCATCCAATTGTTTATAAGTCAGAGGAAAACATTTATATCCGGTATTTTCCGGGCCTGGATCTGTAACACGCGGAACAATTGTTTTAATCCATCAGTATTTGTTGACCTGTAACGGGAGCAGCTGCTTATGACAGGGCCTACCGGAAAATTATCCGATTTGCCCGTGCTCAGGAGTTAAATGAAAAAAGGAAAGGAGATAAAAACAGGTAAAAAGGTTATTGCCTACATCAACTTTTTTTTGTAATTTCGAAATACTTCCATAACTTTGCAAAACTTTCAATGAAGTGAGTAATTTAGAGAACAAATCAGAACTCAATATTCTGGCAGCTAAAAAATTAATAGAAGAAAACCTTTATGCACCAAGCGTTCATTGTTCATATTACAGTTGTTTTCAATTGTTAAAATTCAAAATGAATGATTTTTTTGGTTTCTCCTATGAACAATTAGGGGCTAATACCAGTTCTTCTCCAAAAGGCACTCATGGTTACATAATCGATTATGTAAAGAATCAGATCACGAACAACATTGACAGAGACACTTCGTTAAATTTTTCAAGGCAAATCAAAGACTTGAAACTATACAGAGAAAAATCTGATTACGAAGACATTGAAATAAGAAAAGAGGATAGTGATAAGGCTTACAGAACGGCAGAGTATTTATTAAAATTTATTAAAAACACTTTTTAGAAATGGATTCAAAAACTTTTATAATCAATCAGCTGAACACATTGATTAATTTTATGCCGGAGTTAACAATAAGATATAAGCATGACCTGAATTATAATACCCATATTATCGAGATAAATCCTTCCTCCACCTTTCATGAGGATAACAATTACCGGGAATATGAATCTGATTTGGAAGATCTTTTCGAGGAGCATTTTCCTGACGAAAATATTCTTTTTATTACAGAGGACTCGCTGAACAGTATTGATGTTGCAGATCACGAATTTAAGTCTAACCAGTTTAATTGGGTTGTTGATTGGGATGACGAGTTTGTCAATACACCGGATAACATCATGTCAGGAAATTACGAAGAAAATTACGCATTAGCCGCTTAATATGAAAGAAGGAACCAAAGCACAGTTTCAATTTAAAAATTTCTTTATAAAACGATCTCTAATAGAACAAGGAGATGGGGAGCCATCCACCGAGTTTTCAATTGGATTTGACCCTAAAGCATATATTGACACCAAGCAATCGAATTTCCAACTGCATCTGGGGGTTAAAATAAATGATAAAAACAATGTCATCAATATAGAAGTTTATTCTGTCGCAAATTATCAATTTGATCATCAAATAAGCAAGGATCTCTTGAATCAATATTTTTATACCAATGCCCCGGCTATATTGTTCCCTTACATCAGAGCCTATATCTCTACCCTAACCAACTTATCCGGTTATAAACCCATAAACCTACCTACACTAAATTTAACAAGTTTAAGAGAAGATATGGAGAAGAACACTACTGAAGTTGGAGCGGAAGAAGATGACTCATACTCTCAGAATAAATAACCAATTCTTTCATCCAGGATTTTCTTTGTTTTTCTCTCGTCGATCACTTCCGCTGGAAGATTGAACATTTGTTCTGTCAGTTTATACTTCATCAGTTGACTGTCCGCAGTTATATATAAATATATGTCAAATAAAACAGCTAGTTGAGCAGTTCAAAAGTGATTTTGAATTGTCCTTAAACCCCATGAACCGATGGGTACAGCTAAATTTCATCACTCCGTGAGATGATTTGGTTTCAGAATACGTCAGGGGCTTAGATCCCCACAAGGGAGCTTCTGCATTAACTCCACGGATAGCAGTTGGAAGTGATTGTTCAACACAAGCTCAACCTTTTTCAGGCAATTAAGCGGCAGTTGAATTACCTGTGGAGAGATTTGGAACATATTGGTCGTATGATGGATATGTCTGAACAAGGAAGTTTTCCCCTGAATCAAAAAGGGCTCAGGTGTTGTCGAAGCCCGGTCAATATGGATTCATTCTTAGCTTTATTGATACTATTATCGGACATTATATGTATATTATGAAGCAGGAGTGTGGGTAAAAAACACTGAAAAAATAAGGTTTCGGAAATATGAAATATCCTTTAATTTTTTTATATTGTCCCTTGAATATAATGAAATATAGCATAAAGTGATACTTACCAAAAAATAATTTTATGAAATCAAAAACGAAGAATACTACACGACGCGACTTTATTAAAAAGTCGGCAATTGCTTTAACAGCTTTTACAATAGTTCCCCGACATGTTCTGGGAGGCCGCGGTTTCATTGCCCCAAGCGATAAAGTAAATATCGGGATGGTTGGGTGCGGTGGCATGGCAAATAATACCATCAGGGGAC
>JAGXLC010000451.1 GCA_018334875.1 Bacteroidales bacterium
AGTTCTTATTCATTCTTCTCCCGTTCAACTTCATTTCCTGAATATATATGTTCTCTGTGTTGTTACCAGGTGCCGAGATGGTAAATTGGTTCCCGTTTTCAAGATGCAGCGTGATCTGATTAAACAGGGGAGATCCGAAAACAAACTGATTAGACGCCGGTGCAACAGAATAAAATCCCATGGCGCTTAATAAATACCAGGCAGAGGTCTGGCCATTGTCTTCATCGCCTGTATATCCATCCGGGGTTGGCAGATAAAGTCTGTCCATCACTTGCCTTACATGTCTCTGGGCTTTCCAGGGCTGACCGGCATAATTATACAGATAAATCATATGCTGGATGGGTTGATTGCCGTGGGCATATTGACCCATTCCAGCTATCTGCATCTCCCGGATCTCATGAATGACCTTTCCATAGTAGGATTCATCGAACACAGGGGGCATAACAAAGACCGAATCCAACATAGCTGTAAATTGGCGCTTGCCTCCCATCAGGTCGATTAATCCCTGGGGATCATGAAAAACACTCCAGGTGTAATGCCAGCTGTTGCCTTCGGTAAAGGCATCTCCCCATTTAAATGGATTGAAAGGTTTGCGAAATGAGCCGTCTTTGTTCCGGCCCCGCATGAGGTTGTCCTCCCTGGAGAAAAGATTCCTGTAATTCCTTGCCCGTGTGGCAAATTGATCGATCTCACTTTTAGGCCTGTCAATAGCCCTCGCTATCTGCCAGATACAATAATCATTATATGCATACTCCAGGGTTCGTGCAGCACTCTCATTGATGCCTACGTCATAAGGAACATAGCCCAATTCATTATAGTAGCTGGCTCCCAATCGGCCAACCGCCTCCACCGGACCATGACCTCGGGTATTCTTCACCATGGCCTTATAAAGCTTATGGATATCATATCCACGTATTCCACTCATATAAGTATTGGCAATGATGGATGCCGAATTCGATCCGATCATTACATCGCGGTACCCGGGACTTGCCCATTCAGGCAACCAGCCGCCTTCTTCATAAGTATTGACCAGACTTTCCATGTATTTCGCGTTAAAATCACGATACATAACAGAAAAGAAAGGGAAAACGCCCCGGAAGGTATCCCAGAAACCATTATCCGTATGCATGTACCCACTTTCCACCTTTCCATTGTAGGGGCTGTAATGCACCGGCTGGCCCTGGTTGTTCCATTCATAAAATTTCCTGGGAAACAACAAAGTTCGATAAAAACAGGAATAAAAAGTTTGCTTTTGATCCTGTGTGCCCCCTTCTAACTGGATCCTGTTCAGTTCCTTATTCCATGTATGGAAACCATCCTCCTTGATAGCCTCAAAGCTCTTCTCTCCCAGTTCCCTTTCCAGGTTAAGCTCGGCTTGTTGCGGACTGATAAAAGAAGAGGAGACCCGGACATGTACCGTTTCATTCTTATGGGTTGCGAAACCTATCACAGCACCTACATGCTCTCCCTCCTCAGAGAGCCCCCCCCTGTTGAGTGCTTGCTTATTCCAGGTATGGGTATATTGAAAGGGTTTATCGAACTTTGCTACAAAGTAATTATGAAAGTTGTCAGGCACCCCACCGTTATTATTCCTGCAATAACCAACAATCTTGTTCTCCGAAGGAATAATCTCCACTTGGGATCCCTGGTTAAATGCGTCAATCACAATATAGGACGAGTCGGATTCTGGAAACGAAAAGCGAAATATGGCCGACCTGTCGGTAGTGGCCAATTCGGTCCATACATTGGGTTCAGCCAGATAAACCTTATAGTAATGTGGCTTAACAATTTCCGTCTTATGAGAAAACCACGACTGTCGTTCGTCTTCTCTGTATTTCAGTTTCCCTACTACCGGCATCATAGAGAATGCCCCATAGTCATTCACCCAGGGGCTGGGCTGATGGGTTTGTTTAAAACCGCGCATTTGATGATCATCGTATTGATAGGCCCAGCCATCGCCCATCGGACTGGTTTGCGGGGCCCAGAAGTTCATCCCCCAGGGTCGGGCTATAGCGGGATAAGTGTTCCCATTGGACAGTTCAAATTTAGAATCTGTGCCCATTAGCGGATTGACATATTGAACCAAATCCTTTCGTTGAGCGGAACCTAAGGTTGATTCAGATGCCTCTTGTGCCGATACAGATTGTGGGTTAATTAAAAGCAAATACAAAAGCAATGGAATAATTGGTTTGGCTCCCATGATAAGAGATTTTTAAGGGGATTAGAAATAAGGTTCTGCAGGTCAAAAGTGCATAAACAAACACCGGGAATCTTGACCAGGAGATCTTTCGAAATGTAACCAAACCTAAGTAGCAGGGGGTCGAAAAAGATGGGTAAGAAAAAAGTAGGCAAAACCATATATGAACCAACTTGGGCCATCAAATCCTTTTATAACCACTCATTCATTTAATCACCCAACAAAAAGGCAATTATCCTGTAATGTTTGAAGTTATTTAAGATGAGACCCTTGGGCGATATGCTGATGCCAAGACCCTTCGCATGAAGTACTCTAAAGATTGCGTTCTAAACTCTTATGATGGCAATAATATAAAAATATTTTGTATTTCGGTGAGAATTTGGTGTCTTAATTTTGAAAAAATGCATTAAATACTATATATCAACTATTTATTTTTGGATAAAATCAATCCGCCAATCGGCAAATAAGGAAAAAGTCATTTAATCTGGCTTGATCATGGAATATTTAATCATTAGCCATCTCCTGGTCTATGCTTGAGGTAGCAAAGAACCTGATGAAATAGATATGCTGTAAGGGCGAGATCTACCCACAATCTCCCTTAACAAGAGAAAAATCATCAAATGCAATCAATTGACTCTTAGAGAATCTAGAATAACATTGATAAATATCAAAGAAACAATTTAGTTGTTTATAAATCTTTGTATTATTTTACTACCTTATAAGATTTCTTTCATGCCACCTGTTTGAAAAAGAAAAATCGACCCAATAAAAAATAATGAAAGAAGACCAATCCCATCACCCGCACAAAGAATTTCTGGAAGGCCTGATCTCAGGAGATCGCCGGTTCTGTTCCCGGTATGCCCATAAATACCTGGAAGAAAACCCATCCATTCAGGATCTTTACGAAGATGTCTTTAAGACTTCCCTCTACGAAATAGGCAAATTCTGGGAGTACAACAAAATTAGTGTCGCCACCGAACACCTGGCCTCGGCAATCGTGGAAGCCATCCTCAATGAATTTTATC
>JAGXLC010000452.1 GCA_018334875.1 Bacteroidales bacterium
GGGAAAAGGGCGCTCCAGCACAATCAATATATATGGATTCAGACGGCAACGTCGGCATCGGGACCTCATCCCCCGCATTTGCATTCGATGCGAGAATAACCGCGGATAAAAGTATTGGACAATTTACGCAAGAAGGTGCTTATGATGGGACCGTTTATTTACAAGCCAGAGGCGCAAATTCCAAGAAGAGTTTATGGTATAGTTTAACAAAGGAATCTAACGGCAACAACTCATCAGTAGCTTTCGGGGCATTTGAAGATAATGCCATTATTGAAGTTGAGGGTTCCGAGAAAGTACGTATCGACAATGTCGGCAACGTCGGCATCGGGACGGCAAGTCCCAATCAACAGGTGACTATCGAAGGAACAATGGATCTTAAGGAACAGTCTGCTGCCGGAGTTGATACTGCTGCTTATGGTCAAATTTGGGTCAAAGATTCTACTCCAAACGAACTTTATTTCACTGATGATGCTGGGACGGATACGCAGATAAGTTCTCATCCTTTAGATGCTCCCACAGAACTATATGTCAACGGTCCCGGACTTGACTGGATTGGGAAGAGGGTACAGAATTATGCTGGTGAGATATACTGGCAGACGACTGACGGCACGATCACCATTGAAACTTTCGCTGAATACAATTCCAGGAGACAGGACATTGAGGGGCATGTTGATTTAGTTGCCAAAGATTGGGATAAAGTTCATCGGAATCAGGCAGTCACTAAATACATGGCCGAAGAAATTGAAGTGAGCAAAGCGGAAGCCCTTGAAGAAAAAGAGAAGAAAGAAGAAGTTAAAACTATCCGGCGTAAAATAGAATATAAACTTAATGAAGAGACCGGCGAAATAGAACCGGTTGAAAAAGAAGAATCCACAACAACTTTGAAAGGTACAGGCGAATACCATAAAGCACTTAAAGAAGGAGTTCGACTGGATACCGAAACCGGTAAACTATACCGAAAAAGAACTGAAACTGAGGTTGAAGCAATGATTCAACCAGAAGATATTCCTTCAATGCCTCAATGGATTAAGAATAGAATGAAATGAAATTTCAACTCCAGTGGTCAAATGAAGGCCAAACTAATTTATGGACTCCGGAACATTTTATCGGGGCCTCGAAAGAAGAAATCTTGAAAGCTATCGGTCGAGGCGGGTGCGGACCGGGAAAACTTGGAGACAAATTTGTCCCGGATTCTATTTGGGGTTTAAACGTTCACCCTGCCTGCAAACGCCATGATATGGGATGGTATTTAAGCGAAACAGAGGAAGAATATGTTATATCTGATAATATGTTTTTATGTAACCTACTCAGGCTTAACGATTCTTCGGGCAGTAATAAACTGATTAAATGGCTCAGGTTGCACGGGCCTTATGGAATGTACAGCTACTATGAAGCAGTAGCTTATCTCGGGAGGTAAAAATGGAGAAAAAAGGTAAAAGTTATAAAAAAGCAAAAAAACTGGCAAAGAAAAATCCCCATAACGTCCGAGCAGGGTCAAACCTTATTAAGGCTAGAAAGCGGCGAAGACAAAATATTATGAAAAAGATGTTTAAATCGAGGTAAAATTATGGCTTCAACATTAAGAAAATGGCGGAGAGCATATAAAAAATCTGCCAAGAAAGGGATAATAGAAGGACGGAAATTAATTGAACGTCGAAGAAGTGCTTATAATAAATCGGTTGAAAAAGGCATAGCGGAAGGACGAAAAATGATTAAACGAAAGAAAAAATAATGTCTGTTAAAAAATGTAAAAACAAAAAGTACCGGATAGGCTCGGGGAAATGCAGGTATAAAACAAAGAAGTCTGCTGAAAAAGTATACCGGGCGTATAGAGCTAAAAAATATTCTAAAAAGGATTGATTATGCCAACTAATATTTTACAAGCCAATACAGGTCAGTTAGCGGCTGCCTCGGCGGCTTTATATACAGCCCCGACCAATACCAAGGCCCGGATAATAAAAGCTGTTGTGTGCAATGATACGACTTCTGTGGTGACTTATTCTTTCTGGAGGGTTCCTTCCGGAGATTCAGCCGATGCAACTACTCTGCTTGTCAATGCCCGCAATCTACCAAGCGAAGAATCAACCCAGGTGGACGAACTTATTGGTATAGTTCTTGAAGCAGGAGGGGCTATTCACGGAAAAGCCGGCACAGCAAACCAGGTAACTTATCATATTGATGTAGCAGAGGTTGTGGAGTAAATTATGTTTGAAAAGATTAAAATATTTTTTTGCTGGCTATTTAAAACGGCTGCATATCAAACAGCGGAAAGTTTGAAAGGCACTGCAATTAATATACTCAGGGAAGCCCAGCGACGAAGTGAGGCGGGAGCTTCTTTTAAAGAGATTGAAAAAGGTGCAGAGCAGATATTTAAGAATAGATACCCATCAGAAAAAGTTGTTGTAATTAAACTGGCAATCAGAATGGCAGTTGAAATATTAAAAAAATCAGGAGAGCTGTAAGTGAGGCTTTTTGTGGATTATGACAAATGCGATGCCTGCGATCATTGTAAATGGTTCATATCCGGTCTGCCGGAAGCTGGATATATAGGAGTACAAATTCCGCAGTGGATACAAGAAGATGCAGACGTGCTTAATCTGATTACTCAAATGGTAAAAGAGTGCCCGCAACAGGCTTTTTATTGGGGAGAGGCTGATTAAATGATACATACTTTGAGTTTATGTCCGACATGTTATAAGAAGATTCCGGCGGTAATATATCCTGAAAATGGGGTATCTTATATGGAAAAAACATGTGAGGCCCATGGGGACTTTAAAGCCGTAGTCGAACGGGACGCTTCTTTTGTTTCTAATTTTTATGCTTTAGGAACATTAAATCAAAATAATTCTATAATTATTCATATAAGTAATACCTGTAATATGAACTGCCCCTGGTGTTATTACGGCGGTGAGGAGTTCCATGATTTTCTCTGGTATGATATTTTACTCAGGGAAATGTATCCGGGATTTTCCTGGATGCTGTCCGGCGGGGAACCCACGGAAAGACCTGACTATTTTGAATTTGTAGAGCAGGCGTCTTTATTCGGTTGGAACCCTTCTACAATCACGAATATGATAAACCTGGCAGATGAAAAATTTTTCAAAAAAACTCTTTCTCCTCATTTTATTGATAATACTGGATGTCATAAATTTGCAATGAGTTTTCAGCATCCGGATAATTATTCAAATGAAGAGTACAGGCTTAAGCTTCTCCCTC
>JAGXLC010000453.1 GCA_018334875.1 Bacteroidales bacterium
CCTATTCCGGCATTGGAGTTTATTCTCAGAAGGTTGAATTTACCCGTGAAGAGGCTGAAAAACAAATTGAACTTGATTTGGGAAAAGTACTGGTAGCTGCGAAAGTTTTGGTGAACGGTGAATCGGCTGGAGTAAAGCTGGCATCGCCTTATACTTATGATTTGACAGGATTAATACAGCCAGGAGAGAATACAATAGAAATCCGGGTGGCCAATACCATCGCCCCGCATTATAAGATACCCCGGAAAACCATTCATTTAGGACCCACAGATTCGGGTTTGATTGGCCCGGTGGAACTTACATTAATGAATAACAGAAAGAGAAATCATTATCTGTCCAATTAAAGAAGATGTAGAAAAAACAATGATTATGCTGGATATTCAGGAATTTTATTATAAAATTGCTATTTATAAGTTCTAACGCTAATTATTCAATACTTATGGAAAATGTAATTGCTGTTTTTGATATAGGAAAGACCAATAAGAAAATCCTGCTTTTTAACGAGGATCTCAAAATCGTTTCTCAAGAGGAAGAAAAATTTCAACCTGCCATTGATGATGACGGGGATGAATGCGATGACATTGAAAAGATTGAACATTGGATACGTGCAAAAATCAGGGAAGTAATTTCAAACGGGGATTACAATTTAAAAGCTGTAAACTTTTCTACTTACGGGGCTTCCCTGATGCATCTTGATGAAAATGGGAAACGGGTAACCCCGCTTTACGATTATCTGAAAACCATGCCGGAGGGTATTATAGAACCCATATATGAGAGGTATGGAGGGAAACAGGAATTTTTGAGAAAAACTGCCTCTCCAGCTTTGGGTATGCTCAATTCGGGATTTCAGATATTATGGCTAAAGAAGCAAAAGCCCGCATTATTTGAGAAGATTAAGCATACTTTGCATCTTCCGAATTATCTTTCTTTTGTTCTTACTCAAATGCCGGAAAGTGAATATACTTCTATAGGCTGTCACACAGCCATGTGGGATTTTGATGAGATGAAATACCACCGGTGGCTGGCAGATGAAGGGATTGCTTCTTTACCCCAACCTGTGCCTAACAATACCATTCACAAAGCTTCGCTGGATAATGAGCAGGTAAAAGTGGGTATTGGCATTCATGACAGTTCAGCCTCCATGGCACCCTATATCATGCAAAGCAGAGAAAAATTCATATTGGTTTCTACCGGAACTTGGTGTATCAATATGAATCCCTATAACTATGAACCATTAACTTACGAACAGTTGGAAAAGGATTGTCTCTGCTACATGAGCGTCAGTCAAAAACCGGTAAAGTCCTCGCGTCTTTTCATGGGTCGTATACACGATGTCAATGTGCAGAGACTGGCCGATCATTTTGATGTAGATCAGGAGTATTACAAAAAGGTTGATTTAAATAAAGAACTGTGGTCCAAACTTTCCTTCCAGGAGAAAACGTTTTTTAAACATGGTATTCCTGATGATTTGGTTGATACCACAGTTGATCTGTCGGAATTTGAATCTTTCGGGTCTGCCTATCATCAATTAATGCTTGATCTGACTGCCTTGTGCAAGGGCTCTATTGATCTCATTATACCTGAACAGGATGACATAGAGTCTCTTTATGTTTCAGGAGGATTTGCCCGCAGCGAACTTTTCGTCAGGATGCTTGCCACAAGATACCCTGATAAAAAAATATTTACCACGGATATAGATAATTCAACAGCCCTTGGAGCAGCCTATATGGTGTATGGTGAATTTGGAAGCTCCACGGCTCCTGAGATTGATCTGGGCTTCAGACAGCACTCGGGGCTAAACGATCTTGAACCTTAGTCGCTGTCGGAGACAGGAATAATTCTTGAATTATTCGGGTTAAAGAAATGAGAGATTTTAGATTAGAATTACTCAAAGCCATTATAAAGAATTGTAGAATAGATAAATTTAATAAGTTTAATTAAAAAAAAGATTTTATGGATCCATTAGTTGCTACAGGATTAATTGCTATAGGCAGTATAGGAGCGGCAAGTTTTTATGTTCCTTTTAAGAAAGTCAAACAATGGTCATGGGAATCTTATTGGGTTTCCCATGCTTTTATGGCATATCTTATTGCCCCTTGGGTATTCGCCTTCTTGACCGTTCCAAATGGAGCCTTGTTTGATATTTTTGCGGAAACATCTGCTCAGACAAAGTGGTTAACGATCATGTTCGGAGCTATGTGGGGTGTTGGAGGCTTAACTTTTGGTCTCAGTCTGAGATATTTGGGAATTGGCCTGGGTCAGAGTGTGGCTCTTGGATTTACCGCAGCCTTTGGAACTCTGATACCTCCAATAGTAGCCGGTCAGAACCTTTTTGCCTCCACCTCGGGGATATTAACTGTTATCGGGGTAATTGTTTGTATTGTAGGTATAGCTATTGTGGGTTATGCCGGTTATCTGAAAGAGCAAAATCTGAGTGAGAAAGAGCGTAAGAAAGCAGTTAAAGAATTTGCCCTGCGTAAAGGCCTTTTAATAGCGGTTTTTGCAGGTATCATGAGCGCATCTATGAATTTTGGTTATGAGGCAGGAGATCCCATGGCCGAAGTTGCCAGGCAACATGGAACCAACCCGCTTTATGCCAGTAATCCAGTGCTTGCCTTGATATTGGTAGGAGGCTTTGCCACCAATTTTATTTATTGCGTGTTTTTGAACATCAAAAATGGTACGGGCAAGGAATATTTCTCAGTTAAACCCGGAATTCTGTTTAGTAACATCCTTTTTACTTTTCTGGCTGGATTGCTGTGGTTTTTACAGTTTCATTTCTATGGAATGGGCAGGAGTCAATTGCCCCCGGAAATATCAGTTTTTGGATGGAGCATTCTTATGGCCCTGAACATCTCGTTTAGTAACATCTGGGGACTATTTCTGAAGGAGTGGAAAGGTACGGGAAGAAAAACCCTGACCATTTTGCTCATTGGTATAGCAATACTTATCTTCTCTGTATTTGTGGTTCAGTTTTAAAGTTTCTTTTAATTTTTAAAAGGGGCCGATTATATTTTTTAACTTTTGATCTGTTTTGTGGGGCTTATAAAGTAATTAAAATGAGTAAAGTAGGATTGTTCGCAATTGGTTTAGATGCATACTGGGATCAGTTTGAAGGTTTGTATGATAGGCTTAGGGGATATCAACAGTCAATTAAGGATAAGATAGAACAACTTGGAGGAGATGTAGTGGATGCCGGATTGA
>JAGXLC010000454.1 GCA_018334875.1 Bacteroidales bacterium
TAATACTCCATCTATAGGCTGGTCTTATCTACAGGTACCATATTTGTACATATACGAAGTGGACAGTTTTATCAAGATTCTTCTTTTCATAATTTTTGAAAATGCAAACCATTTTTAAAAAAACAGGCTCTATTTTGGAAAAAATCAAAAAAAAGCAAACCCCCTGAATAAACCATCCGATGGTTAACAAAGGATTCATTCAATAAGGATAATAAAAAAAATTTGAATTTTCTTGTCCACAAATAGGAACGGTTACCCTTTTTAATAGTGAACAATTAAAGATCCATTCGTTTCGATGAAAAAGTACAATCAATATAGTGTAGAAGACTTTGTGCTGGATGATGGCTTCAGGATGTGGGTTCTGAATGAGGATCCTCAAAATGATGCCTTCTGGAGGGAATGGATCACCCGGCATCCTGGGATGAGACCGGTGATTGATGAGGCCAGCAGGATCATTCGCGAACTTCATACCAATGAGGCCTCCGTAAGCAAAAAAGAGATTGATGCAGGTTACCGGGAAGTGGAAGCTTTCTTCGATAAGGCCATGGAGCGGCAAAGCCGTTGGATTGGCAAAGGATTTTGGAGAATTGCCGCCTCTATACTGGCCCTGGTGGTGGCCGGTCTGGGCATCTTATTCCAGAATCAGCCCCAGGATGAAGTGAATCAATACATCACTCAAGAAGGAGAACACGAGAAAATCGAACTGCCTGACGGTTCCAGGGTTTATATGAAGGAAAATTCCCGCCTGAGCTATGCCACCAACTGGAACGAGATGGAGACACGAAAGGTACAACTCCGTGGAGAGGCTTACTTCCAGGTTGAAGAGCAGCTTTACCAGGGCAACAAGGTTAAGTTTGTTGTTCAGGCCAATGGGCTTTCGGTAGAAGTAGTAGGAACGGAGTTTGTCGTCAACAACCGCAGCAGCAGCAGAACGCATGTGGCGCTGAATTCCGGTAAAATCAGACTGAAGCTGAAACAGACCAACCAGGTGTTGAATATGAATCCCGGTGATGTGGTCGAATACGATGCCTCCACTAATAAACTGCTAAGTCGTAGAAAAGATGTGGGACCCAGCGACACCTGGCTGAAAGGTTTCGAAGAATCCGGTCAATCCGGATCCACTTCACAATCCGGATCTGATGGCTCCATTGGTGTTACCAGAGGTGAGAAGGTAAATCAAAGTCCGCGTGACAAACAAACAAGCCAGCAAAATCAAGTCCAGGCTCTGCAGCCCGATCCTTCCACCGATGCCTGGCAAACTGCAAACCGGAGCAATTCAAATGCCGGCTCAAACCAGACCGCACCCAACAACCTGCAGGTATACACCGGAGCATCTACCCCTAAGCAGGGTGGCAGCATGGGATCCGGCGAACAGCATTACATCCTGCAGCCCGAAGAACCGGATAATGCTCAATCTAATAACAACGTGGGCATTGTCAGACAGGATGGTGAGCAAAACACGGCTTATATCGAGCAGATCGGGGAAGACCTGGCATCGAAGCAGGATCAGAGTGGCAGTCAGAACCAGGCCACGGCCAATGTCAGCGGCCAAAAAGATGAGTCAGATGATCTGGGCTGGTCTTCCTGGCAAAAGCAACAGGGCAGCGGCAATGTATCCATCTTCGACATTGTGGAGTCCTATAATTCGAATATGTATTCGACGCAGGAAGGCACCTACAATACAATTGATGCCTTAAGCCAGGGTGAAGACAATACAAGCATCATCCTGCAAGAGGGTAAGGAGAACGATGTCATGATCCGCCAGTATGGAGCCGGAAACGAAGTAAGGGGCATGGATCCTTTGGCTCCGGGTGTCATGCAGGAAGGAAGTTTCAATGAAGTGGATATTATTCAGCAGGGAATGGGCAATCAGACCCGCAACATACAGCGCGGTCAAAACAACCAGATCAAGGTCAACCAGGACGGAAATTAAGATATTAAAATAAGTACCCAATTGTTTAACCAAAAACTTATTGTTGAACACTAAAAACCAAAATTCTTAAAATTCTAAAAAAAGCTGAACAGGCCCAGGCCGGCCTCAGGCAGCCAAACCTGAAACAGGCTCAACCCAAATTGTCTAGTTAAAAACCAATTGTTTAACCAAAAACTTAACATGTTATGAAACGTTTATCAAGTATTTTAGTAGCACTGTTATTTGTAACAGGCATGACTTTAGCTCAGACGCCATTTAATGAAGCTGAAGTTACTCAAAATGGAGATGACCAAACTTCAGAAATTACCCAAACAGCAAAGCAAAATTTTGCTTATACCAATCAATTTGGTGAACTCAATGAAGCCTATGTAATTCAAGAAACAGGTGGTAATGGCTTTCCTGGAGGTAAAAACGAGTCCAATATTGATCAAGGCTCAGAGGAAATGGGAGCCACAGAGAATTGGGCTAACGTATTTCAACTGACCAATTATGGTGGTGGTGAAAACCTATCCAACATTGTCCAAGATGGAACAGACAACGAAGCCGATGTTGAGCAATATACTAATGATGCGGATTTGAATGAATCAAACATCACCCAAGACGTTGAAGGCAATGATGCTGATGTTTTACAACGCGGTAATTATTATGGAGGATCAAACGAGTCTAATATCACCCAATTGGGTATCACAAATGAGGCTGATATTAGTCAAATAACCAATTTTGGGGGAGAAAATACTTCTACAGTGGTGCAAGGAAGTGGTTATGCCGAAGGAAATAAAGCCGAAGTGACACAACTAGTGGCTAAATTTGGTCGTACCGGAAGCGGTACCAATACTTCTGAAATATCACAATTTTATCATGATAATGAAGCTATTGTTGATCAGAAAATTCTCGAGAATGGTGGAACCAATATCTCCGATATATATCAATCTCGCTCATCCTTGGGAAATGGAAACTTTGCCAAGGTTAAACAGAAAACCAAATATGGCAATAGCGGCGGCGGAGGTATGAATGAGTCTGACATCGTTCAAAAAGGTGAAAACAATGAAATTAATGTAGGTCAGGGTACCAACGGAGCTGAGCATAACAAATCTGATGTTTTGCAAGAAGGCGATGATAATATGGTTGATGTAAAACAAGGAACTTATTATTATGCCGGAACAAACATATCAGATGTTGACCAGATAGGTAGCAGCAATGAAGCCTATGTAGATCAAAGAGCACGGAGAGGTGGTACCAATGAATCTATCATCCTTCAAGATGGTGACAGC
>JAGXLC010000455.1 GCA_018334875.1 Bacteroidales bacterium
TCTGCAGGGAAGGGCAGGATTGAACCCCTTCGGGACGCAAGGATGGCGGTTTATATCATGGATCAGCTTTCGAAAAAAGGGAAATTGACCCGTAAACCCAAAGAGGAGGAGATTCTGGCATTCTCCAGGTTGATTGCAGAGATCAAGAACGAACGCTTTTTTGATGCACGACTGCGGAGGGTATATGAAATGACACGCCTGGATTCTTTCCTCAGAGAAAATGATCTTGCCGACAAGCAGGACATCGGGTATTTTACCACCATGAACGATTATTGGCGCTATGCCAACAATCCATACCGCGGATCGGGATCGAGGTTTTCAATAGGTATTGATCCTTATTACTGGTCGAATTATTCATTCGGTGAAACAAAGGAACCTGGAGATAACAAAAAAAATATTTCCACCTGGAGGAGCATTGAGATAAAAGTACGTCTCAGGTATGCTTATGAAAAACCCCACAATTTATACTGGCAGAGCTCTTTTCAGGGGAATGCAGCGTTCGGCAGGGAATGGAGAAGAAGGGGATCCGTAATATCGGAAAATATACGTCACAGAGACAATCAGTTGTTTACTTCAAATGTCAACTATGCTTTAAAATGGTACCCGGATTCCCGCACTTGGTTTAAACTCCGTATAGGAGGTTCCTACAAGCAGGAATTTCATCCTGATAAAAAGTATGAAGATTTTGATGAATTTATGGACTGGGGAGATAATACCTATTTTGAATTCTATTCAGAGATTTCCGGGTATTTTTATCTTTCTTCTCGTCTTAGGCTGAGCGTGAACTATGATCTGAGCTATGGGGATTACAGTCGGCCGATGCGGGATTTCCCTGATTCTTGGTATACAATCACCAATAAGAAATTGGATTATGGTTTATCATTTGATTTAAATTACAGCCTGTTTTAAACTCCGGCGCATGATTTTGTTCTATATTTATATGGCTGGTTAGGTATATCATGAATAAAAAAATTAATTTGGTGCCTTTTTCGTATTGGTTATAACGGATCATTAATAAGGCGTTTGAAGTAAGCACATGATTTGATTATTTTTTTAGAGATTTGTATGTCATGAGTCAGGAGTATTTTTTGGTTGAACCTTCACTGAATTACAGGGAAGCGTTTGTCAATCTGGTAATGGATTATCTCAGGCAAAGGGAGGAAACTTATACCGATCTTTACAAGCCTGCCCTGGCCAACTTTAATAAGTTTGTAAAGAAGCTCATGGACCATGCACGGGGAAAGAATCTTCCCGGGGGGGAAGTACCATACTCTACATATTGGCTGACTGACCGATATGGTAAGATATACGGTAATGTCCGGATCAGGCATCATGCGTTGCATGTTTACGGCAATATCGGCTACGACATCCGTCCCTCCGCACGTGGGCAGGGCTATGGCACCATCATGCTGCGCCTGGCCCTGGAAAAAGCCCGCGAGCTCAAGCTGAAGCGTATCAAGATAGCCTGCGACCAGCGGAACAAGGCCTCCATCCGGGTGATAGAAAAGAACGGAGGGGTATTCATAGAACAGGTCTACGACCGCAAAACACGTTTGTTTGTAAACAGATATTATATTGATATAACAAAAAATGAAGAATGATGAAAAAAAGCGATAAGTTTTTACAAGACCACGGAATGAGCGCTGCCGATGTTGATATTCAGAAGGTAGTTGATGCATTTATTTCAGAAATGTCCAAAGGCCTGGAAGGGAAGGAAAGTTCCCTGCATATGATTCCAACTTACATCGAGGCAGATAACGAGTTTCTTACCGGGACGCCGGTAGTAGCTATCGACGCGGGAGGTACCAATTTCAGGGCCGCGAAGGTTCGGTTTGACAAAGACGGCAATCTTGAACTTAGCAACATGATAAATGCCAGAATGCCCGGTATTGACCGTGAGGTTTCGAAGAATGAGTTCTTCCGGACTATGGCAGGTTATGTAAAAGAACTTGCTGACGATTGCGACAGGATTGGTTTTTGCTTTTCCTATGCCACAGAGATTTTACCCAACAAAGACGGAAGGCTCATACAGTTTAGCAAGGAAATTCAGGCGCCGGAAGTTGTAGGGGAACTGATCGGTAAGAACCTGCTTGAAGCCCTTGGCACCCCCAATAAACAAATTGTACTTTTAAACGACACGGTTGCTACGTTGCTTGCCGGTAAATCCTCCTCTCATGTCAAAAACTATGATTCGTACATTGGTTATATCCTGGGTACCGGCACGAACACCTGTTACATCGAAAGCAACAAAAACATCCTGAAAAAGCCGGATCTTGATCCCGACAGGAATCAGATCATCAATATGGAAACGGGTAACTTCGGGAAGGGGCCGCGTGCTGAACTTGATATTGCTTTTGACAATACCACCGGCAACCCCGGGACCTATACATTTGAAAAGATGTTTTCCGGCGGATATTTCGGTGGCTTGTGTCTTTCGGTTCTGAAAACCGCTGCACAAGAGGATGTATTTACCAAAGAAACGGCTGATAAGATATTGTCATTAGATGAGCTGACCGTTGAAGCGTTGAATCATTTCGTCAGCAGATCCCCTGACAACCGTGAACCGTTGTATTCCTGCATGGCTAACACGACAGATGAAGAGACCTGTATTGGGATCATTGAAGGATTGATTGAACGGAGCGCCAAGCTGGTTGCTGCCAATCTGGCTTCTGTAGTGCTTAAAACGGATAAGGGAAAATCGGCAGACCGACCCATATTGATTACCATTGAAGGAACCACTTTTTACAAGTTACATAAGCTGAAACCTTTATTTGAAGAGTTCATGGAAGAATACTTAAGTGGCGGGAAGCAGCGGTATTTTGAGTTCAACCAGGTAGAAAATTCCAGCCTGGTCGGGGCAGCGCTGGCAGCCTTGGTTGATTAGATGATTGGGTGCCTGCCCACACGCTGTCGCTGAAGCTTTAGCGTAAGCAACCGAAACGCAGTGAAGGTGGAATTGGGTGATTGTCATTAAACTGTTTGATAAGAGTTTGACAGGAGTTTGAGGTTAAAAGGCTAAAGTTAGCAGATGTATGCTAATAGTCATTTATTGTCATTAATCGTCATTGGTAGTCATTAAACTGTTTGACAAGAGTTTGACAGGAGTTTGATGTTTGATTTTTAAGGATAAATTGTCACATTGTCAAATTATTACATTGTTAAAGAGTGATTGGTTGATCTGGGT
>JAGXLC010000456.1 GCA_018334875.1 Bacteroidales bacterium
TCCTCTGGCAAAACTTAGTAAAAATCTTTCTTCCTGATAAACTAAATTAATTGCATCTCGAAGAATGTTAACTAAATATGTCTGCTCTTCATTCATTGATTTTAATCGTTAAAAGGTTAGTCGTCTTATAATTACCCCCAAAATTAGGACAGCAAATTAAGTTTGAGATTATAAATTTATTAAAATTGCTGTCTATGAGTACACGAAGAAAGTTTAGTTCAAAATTCAAGACCAAAGTAGCCATAGAAGCGCTACAAGAGAAGCTTACAAAGCAAGAGCTCGCTCAAAAGTATCAACTCCATCCGAACCAGATCCAAAAATGGAAGCGTGCGTTTCTGGATAATGCTGATCAGGTATTTGAAAGTGATAACGCCTCCAACAAGGATCCCGAAAAGGAACAACAAAAGCTCTATGAAAAAATCGGTCAGCTCCAGGTCGAGGTTGATTTTTTAAAGAAAGCCTTGTCGTAAAGAAGTCCTTAGCTGAACGTAGAGCACTGGCAGATAAAAACCACAGCAAGCTAAGCATGGCAAGGCAGTGCCAGTTACTGGGTATTCATCGCAGCGGTGTGTATTACAAGCCAAGACAGGAGAAGCCGTCAAATTTAGAACTTATGGAGCTTATCGATAAAAAGTACCAGGAAAAGCCTTTTTGGGGTATTCCAAGGATGACCACATGGTTGCAGAAAGATATGCACTACAAAGTCAATAAAAAGAGAATAGAACGTCTTTACAGGATCATGGGTATCCAGGCTATAGGGCCCAAGCCCAATACTTCTAAGCCTTCAAAAGACCACAAGGTGTATCCATATTTGTTGAAGAACTTAGAAATCAAAAGATCCAATCAGGCCTGGGGTACTGATATTACCTATATACCAATGAAAACGGGTTATATGTACGCTATGGCTATCATCGATCTTTACAGCCGATATGTTGTAGGCTGGTCGGTCAGCAATACCATGGATGCGGCATGGTGCAAGCAGGTGCTTGATGATGCCATAGAGGCTCACGGCAAGCCTGAGATTATCAATACCGATCAAGGCAGCCAGTTTACCAGTGATATTTTCACAGAGGCTGTCACAAGCAGGGACATTTCCCTGTCTATGGATGGCAAAGGAAGAGCCATTGACAACATCTTCATTGAACGCCTTTGGAGGTCTATGAAATATGAGCATGTTTATCTTAATCCTGCTGAAGATGGTATTGAGTTATACAGAGGATTATTCGGGTGGTTTAGCGAATATAACACCGAAAGACGCCACCAATCTTTAAATGACGAGGTACCCGCAAAAGTATTTTTTTCTTCAAAGCCACCCCATCAAGGAGTGAGGGCGGCTTAGAAGAAAAAATAAATTATGAAATGTAAAGAACCTGTCCTAAAGAATGGGGTAAGCTAAAGACAGGAAAAAAAACATAAAAAAAGTAGCATGATAATTGGCTAATAATCTAAAAATTAGTATATTAGCCTTGCGACCAAACAAATATTATCATGCTACAATGTAAAGATATTAAAAAAGTCCAGGAATTAAAAAACGGTTTTACCCATAGTTGGTTTGAACCTGATTTTATTTTGAGTTCTTTGAAATGCTTTTCATTTTCTAAGACATGCAAAAGCCTAAACCCCTTAAAAGTAAGGGGATATAGCTTCACAAGCATATTTTCGATTCTCATTTGTCTTCCTTTTGTCAACGCAGACAGCATTAACGGCATGATAAGCAGTGTTTTGTCAAATCACATAAAAGCTCGCAAAGATGCATTTTACCGGTTAAAGAATAATCCCGGTATATGCTGGAGAATGATCCTATGGCTTTTTGCTTCAAAATTCATAAAAGTCTCACAAAAACCATGCTCCGTGGATAAAGGTTCTAAATGCATGATATTTGATGATTCCACGCTTGCTAAAACCGGTCAATATATCGAAAAAGTATCTCGAGTTTGGGATCATGTGGCTAATCGGGCTATCTTGGGATACAAACTTTTAACCATGGGCTATTGGGATGGAACTTCATTCATCCCTGTGGATTTTTCATTGCACCGGGAAAAAGGAAAAAATAAGGATAAACCATATGGATTGAAAAAAAGCAAGTACCGAAAACAATATCGGAAACCCCGTCGGAAGGATAGTCCCTCCTGGGAGAGAGCCAAAGAAGCTGATGAAAATAAGATAAACAGTGCCTTAAAGATGTTCTGGCGATTTATAAGCCAAGGTTTTAAAGTAGACTATGTGCTCATGGACAGCTGGTTCACATGTGAGGCCTTCATTGATGCAGTCAGACGGGTAAAGAAGCAAAATTTGCATCTTATAGGCATGTATAAATTTTGTAAGACCCGGTTTGATTATTCCGGCCAGCAGTTAACGCACAAACAAATACGCAATATACTTGGCAAGGCAAAAAGATGCAGAAAGCTTGGGTTCCATTACAAAGAAACAGTGGTCGATTACAAAGGCAAGCCATTAAAGATATTCTTTAGCCGCCAGGGAAAAAACGGCAAGTGGAAAGTATTTGTCACCACTGATACCGGCTTGTCGTTTATTAAAATGATCGAGATATATCAAATTCGTTGGTCTATAGAGGTTTTCTTTAAGGAATCCAAGCAGCTGTTGGGACTTGGAAGATGTCAGGCCAATGATTTTGATAGCCAAATTGCCGATACAACAATTACCATGATACAGCATATTTTGCTCACATTAAGATACCGATTTGACCATTATGAGTCAAAAGGGGCTCTATTTAAAGATATAGAAGAAGATATTATACAATATCGATTAAGTGAAAGGCTATGGGCATTATTTATTGAACTGGTAAGGATTATAGAAATTTTATATGATGAAATAGATAGTATGGATATTATGGTGAAATTATTCAATGATCAGAAAGCTTATGAAATATTAAAACGGGTTTTACCACCGGAGGTTGAAGCGGAATATGCGGCATGACTGAAAATGGAAGCATTAAAGAATTAATAATCAATGTTATAAAAATCTCCCCGATTGGAGAAACAATTATATTTCAGTTTATTTAAATCAAGTGCGAAACTTTAGGGAGATATAAACAACAGATTGCATGAGCGATTAATTACATGATTGATTACCTGAATTTTATATAAAACATTGCAGTGGAATCACATTATAAAGCTTGTATTTTTTACATAAGGTACCGGATAAAATG
>JAGXLC010000457.1 GCA_018334875.1 Bacteroidales bacterium
GGGATCTGCTCAGAAACAAAGAAAATCAGGATGAATATACCGACGTCAATGTTTGGCGACCTCCGGAAGAATGGCAAAAAGCCATTCACAACCAGTTCTACGGCAAAGTGAAATTATCAGCTGTATACATCAGATCAGGTAATGGTGAGCAGAAAGCCGAGTGGACAGTACCTATAGAGCATGCCGACAATTATGAGGTACAGGCATATGTATCTGATGCAGGTTTGCGGCCCAGATGGGGCAGAAACCGCGAGCGCAACAACGTGGATAAACTATATCATTACACCATATTCCACGACGAGGGGGAAGAAACAATACCGGTGGAGGTAGATGACAGGGAAGGTGAATGGGTACGCCTGGGCGAATACCATTTCTCAGCGGATTCGGCAAGAATTCAAATCTCCAACAATTCCGAAGCCAGAACTGTAATCGCTGACGCCATCAAACTAATCAGAAAATAAAACATCATGATCCTAAAACGCTTTATTGTAATTACGATTTTATCTTTGTTCAGTGTCTCTGTTAGTTCCCAGGAACTGCTGAGGCTTGAAGAGGCACTGGAAATTGCCAATGAAAACAGCCCGGAAGTAAGAAAAAGCCGGTTGGCCATGCAACGGAGTAAAAACTATCTTGATGCCCAACAGGCATCGTTGAAAACCAACTTCAACCTGGCCGTTGACCCCTTCAATTATTCCAGGGAACAAAGGTTTTATGAGGTGAATTCCCGGTGGCAAACCACAGAAACCTACTCCAGTATGGCAAACTTCAGCATTTCTCAACCAATTGTAGCTACGGATGGGGTACTTTCCCTGAACAACAGGCTGGCCTGGCAGCACTCAACTACTGAGATTGCATCCGAATTGAATGAAGACATTGCCTTTAGCAACAATTTATTCCTGCAATACTCCCAACCGCTATTCTCCTATAACGAAACCAGGCAAAATCTGGAAGAACTGGAACTTGACTATGAAAGGTCAGATATACAATACAGGCTTCAAAAGCTAAACACAGAGGTTCAGGTAACAAGAAACTATTATAATTTATACGCCTCTCAAATGGCCTTGCAAATTTCCAGAGAAGAACTGGAAAATCAGAAAAAAAATTATGAGGTGGTGCAAAATAAAGTTGATGCCGATTTACTGGCATTAGAAGAACTTTATCAGGCAGAAGTTAATCTGGCCTCGGCCCGTTCACAGGTTTATACACGTGAAGTGCAGCTTCAAAACGCGAAAGATAATTTTAAACAAATGATCGGAATGGACCTTGACGAAAATTTCAGGGTGGAGCTTAGCATTAAGTTAGATTCAGTGGACATAAACATGGATAAAGCCATCCAGAATGCCCTTAATTCCCGTCTGGAAATCCGAAACCGGGAGATCGAACTTCAAAATGCAAAATTTCGTCTGATCGAGACCAGTGATCAGAACAAATTCAAGGGTAATGTATCAGTTTCCCTTGGTATACAAGGAGTAGACAAACAACTGGCCAACATGTATGATGTACCCACAACAAGCCCTTCCGTTTCCCTAAGTTTCAATGTTCCTATCTGGGACTGGGGAGCCCGGGAAGCACGAATCAAAGCGGCCCGGTTAAATGTGGAATCGACCGAGATCGACTTAAATCAGGAATCCAAATCGATTAATCTGGGCATTCGCCAAACCATTCGAAATCTCAGGAATTACCGGAACCAGATTGAAATTGCCAGAAAGAATGAAAAAAATGCCCAGCTCACTTATGACATCAACCTCGAACGATACAACAATGGCGATCTTACAGGCATGGATCTTCAGTTGTATCAGAACCAGCTAAGCCAGGCAAGGATGGATCTGACCACAGCCCTCATTGATTACAAAATGGAATTGCTGAACCTTAAAATGCAAAGCCTTTACGACTTCATGGAAAACGAACCATTGTTGCCCAAAGATGTAGTTAATAGTATTTTAGAATAATAAACAGCAGACGGACATGCAAAAACAACATTTTAATTTTTTCAGGATCATTCCCGCCGTTGCCCTGTTTGGGATGTTCATTGTGGGATGCAACCAGGGAGAGATCAACAGAGACAGTGACGTAGCCGTACCCGTATCGGTGACTGAAGCCAGTTATGATTCCATTAGCGAATATCTTCAGACAACCGGCACGGTACAAGCCGTTCAATCGGCTGAACTGGTTACAGAAGCTGGAGGCGATTATTACCTTCAGGAAAATCCAGGAACCCGGGAACAATTTTCCCTGTCAGACAGGATCAATAAAGGTGAAGTACTTGTAGAACTTGAAAACAGGGAATATGAACTGGGCATCCAGCTTGAATCGGTAAAGCTGGAGCAGAAAATAGCCAAACAGGAATTTGAAAAACAAAAAGCACTCTATGAGAAAGGTGGTGTCACGCTTCGTGAGCTGACCAATGCAGAAAAAACTTACATCAATGCACAATCGGCACTTGAAGAGGCCAGAATAAACCTTGCCAAACTCTCTGTTAAAGCACCTTTCACCGGTTTTATCACTCAACTTCCTTATCATACCCAGGGAACGCGTATATCTTCCAACACAACAGTGGCCAAAATCATGGACTACAGGGAGCTGATCATGGAGGTGAGCTTACCCGAAAAATCCATCACGAAAATCAAACGGGGACAAAGGGTAGATGTCGGTCATTATTCTATGGAGTCAGAAACGCTGAAGGGTAAGGTTACTGAAATCTCTCCTGCAGTTGATCCGACCACCCGCATGTTTGATGCAAAGATCAGGGTACAGAACCCCGACAGATCCCTCCGTCCGGGCATGTTTGTTAAAGCCAATGTGATGGTACAACACAAAGACAGCACCATAACCCTGCCTCGCGAAGTGGTGCTCAATAACAACGACAGGCAAATAGTGTATGTGATTGAAAGAGACCGGGCCCGCGAAAGAAATGTTGTCACAGGAATTGAATCGGGTGACCGTGTCGAGATCATCGATGGTCTTGAAGAAGATGAACGTGTGGTAACCGACGGATATGAGACGCTGAGGGACCGAAGCAGGGTTGAGGTGCTTAAGTAATGATTGAATGAATGATTGATTGATTGATTGATATAATAAAAAGTTGGCAGTTAGCAGCTTACTATATTACAGAATCAAATTTAAGGGAGAAAGATTTAGTAATACAGTTGGTCCCGCATTCTGCGGGAG
>JAGXLC010000458.1 GCA_018334875.1 Bacteroidales bacterium
TTCTTCATTGCCGGATGAAACAGGGGTGCATGCATGAAGCAAAATCCCGTCCGATCCAGCTCCTCTCTCAGCTTGGTTTGATCGTTTGAGAACTTGTAACCGAAGTATTCCAATACATTAGACGAGCCACAGGATGAGGACACACTGTAATTGCCGTGCTTGATCACCTGGGCCCCTGCACCGGCAGATACGAAAGAAGCCAGTGTGGAAATGTTGAATGTGTTTTTCGCATCTCCTCCGGTACCACAAAGATCGATGGTATTGAACTCATCAAAGTCAATGGATATGCACAGCTCCAGCATGGCATTGCGGAATCCTTTTAACTCTTCAACGGTGATATTCCGCATACGAAAAACAGTAAGGAAAGAAGCCATTTGAGAAGGATTGTAATTTCCGCGGGCGAATTTGATCAGAATATCGCTGGCCTCTTCTTCAGTAAGATACCTTTGTTTGTATAAATTTTCCAGTACGTTCTTCATAATCTGTTTGTTTTGGGTTTAACGAAATAAATGGTTTTGTTCCTTATTGTGAATGTTGTGTGATTCATGGTCAGCCCGTGGTGATGACAAGCTTTCATTATCCTGATTCAGCCAGTTTAACAGGATATTTTTTCCATGCGGAGTCATTACCGATTCGGGATGAAACTGGAGGCCTTTCACATCATAATTTTTGTGACAAAGGCCCATGATAATTCCCGAGTTGTCGGTAGCGGTTATTTCCAGCTCTTCCGGCAGACTGTCGGGATCTACAGCCCAGGAATGATACCTGCCTCCCCTGATTTCAGCCGGCAGCCGATTAAAAAGGCTTTCACCCTCATGAATGATTTTGATGTTGGATTCAATGCCATGATATACTTTGCTGAGATTATAGATCCGGGCTCCGTATACCTCGGCAATACCCTGCAGACCCAGGCAGATGCCCAGAATGCTTTTTGTGGACCCATACATTTCGATGAGTTTTTCCATAATTCCTGCCTCTTTAGGTATACCCGGACCGGGAGAAAGCAATATCCGGTCATAGGGCTGAACTTCTTCGGGCGTGATCTCGTCGTTGCGCACAACATCAACCTGGGCGTCTGTAACATCTTTAAGAATATGGACCAGGTTATAGGTGAATGAGTCGTAGTTGTCTAATACCAATATTTTCATAATTATTGATTTTTACATGTTATTACTAGCTGTATGGATGGCTCTGCGCAGGGCTTCCAGTTTGTTGTTCACCTCTGCAAGCTCCTTTTCTTCATCCGATTCGTTGATGATACCGGCGCCTGCCTGGTAATGCAGAACATTCTTTTTGCTGAGAAAGGAGCGTATGGTTATGGCATGGTTTGTTTCTCCGTTAATGCCTATATATCCTATACACCCTCCATAATAATCCCGGGAAGTGGGTTCATAACGATCAATTAACCGTATGGCTTTGTTTTTTGGTGCTCCGCTTAGCGTTCCGGCCGGAAAAGTATCGCCAAGAACATTCAGGGCAGATGCCTGTTCATTCATATCCCCTTCGACATTGGATACAATATGAATGACATGGGAGTAAAACTGAATCTCCTTCATGCCGGAAACTTTGACGTTGCTGGTACTTTTGCTCAGATCATTGCGGGCAAGATCAACCAGCATGACATGTTCGGCATTTTCTTTCTCATCTTTCAAAAGCTCTTCAGCCAGCTTTTCATCCCTCTCGTCATCGCCTGTTCTTCTGAAAGTACCTGCAATGGGGTTGATAAGTGCCTTTTTTCCGTCGGTTTTTAGCTGCATTTCGGGAGAAGAGCCGAAGATCTTATAATTACCGTAGTCAAAATAGAAGAGGTAAGGTGAAGGATTTATGGAACGTAACGCCCGGTAAACATTGAATTCATCTCCTTTAAAACCCCGGTAAAAGCGTCTGGAGAGCACCATCTGGAAGACATCTCCCCGTTGACAATGGTTCTTTGCATTGGATACCATTTCTTTATAGTCCTCTCCGGAAACGTTTGCCGTTTCGTCCGAATCCGTTTTAAACGGATAACTGGGGATGGGTTTGGTTTTGATAAGAAAAGCCAATTGGTCGATTGCACTTTCTTCCCCGGGAAACAGGTTTTCGACTATGGTTAGCTGATCCTTGAAATGATTTATGGCAATAATGTATTTATACAAGTGATAACGCATCAATGGAATAACGGGAGGAGATTTTTCCCGATCAAAGGAAAGTTTGTCAAAATATTGCACGGCTTCAAAGCCCATATAACCAAAGAAACCATTCAGGTGATTGTTCTTTTCTGAAAATTCAAACGATTGAATAAAATGCTCCAGCGATTCAAGAACTTCTTCCGGTTTCCGGATGGGTTTCGTGTCCGGGGATTGGTTCCCAATACGCTCTTTGATCGTTTGATCTTCTACAATAAAATCTGCCCTTGGCTCCAGGCAGATATAGGAATAACAATTCTCCAGATGATGGAAGTCGGAACTCTCCAATAAAATGGAATTGGGATATTCGTCCCGGAGTTTTAAATAAATTCCCACCGGGGTGATCATGTCAGCAAGCAATGTGCGCGTAGTGGTTTTAATTGTTTTCATATTGAAAAGGATTTTTATGCATAATACAATGATTTGCTTGATTTAATGACGAAAAAAAGCCCACCGCGAGAGCGATGGGCTTTTGATGTTTGCGTACCATGGGCCTTCTTTCTCACGGATTATTCGTGCAGAACTTAGGCCACCACCAGTTATTTGTATTTATTGAAGTCATTTTGCCGTTAGTTTTTAATATTGAATTTATACACAAAAAAGGCTCACCGTGAGTACGGTGAGCCTGAAATATTTTACACAGCTCGTTTTCCTCACGCTTGTTCCGTGAATCTTCCGGGCCACCACCAGTATTTAAGTTGTTGGATCATATTTTCGCCTGTTTGCTTTTTGCAAAAGTAAAAAAATATCTGAATTCAAAAAAAAATTTCGAAAAATTTTAGCCCGAATAATTCAAGAATTATTCCTATCTCCGACAGCGACTAAGGTGAACTTAAATTTTTTCAAAAATTTAAGTTCACCTTAGTCGGGGTTAGCCTGCTAAAAAATGAGTCTAGTCTAAAAAGGCTCTTAGCGGCTGTTTTTAGCTAATTGTACAGAAACTATCTATTGAATTTCAAACATCTACTAAA
>JAGXLC010000459.1 GCA_018334875.1 Bacteroidales bacterium
GGAATAACTTTTAGCAGGATTTACGAGTCCCAGACCCAATGCAGCCATGGCGGCTTTCTTTAAAAAAGTCCTTCTATCGGTATCATTCATGGTTAAATTGTATTGCTATGATTGATTTTCGAATTACCATTAACTCCGATCATTATTGACTACAAATATTTAGATGGAAATTTCCAGGGTGATCTGTATTCCGGAACAGCAAGCCTGGCGGCTTCTTTATCCCCAACAATCTCCTCCTTGTAAGGATCAAACCGGATCGATCTGCCAAGCTTCATTGACAACACACTCAATTCAATGGGAGCATCAATCCTAATGTGATATTCGGGATTACAAAGCGGTTGTTTGCGTGATTTGATGCTTTCAACCCATTCAAGTTCCTGTCCGGGGGAAGAAGGAATGGATTTCGGGGGAGTTTCCATATTCTTCATTCTGTTTCCTTCCGGATATATCTCATGATTGTTATAATCGGTACGCAATGTTCCATTCACACCATGGAAATATATACCCAGCCTGCGTCTTGCTTCACGCCCACGCAGAAAATCAAATCCGTAGCTGTTGGTGGACGACTGCATCCAGGTTAAGGTAAGGTTGGGATAGCGCAGTATGACCTCATGATTGTCATATGCATCGCTGTCATCCTTTATGATGTATCTTCCTCCGCTCGCACTGATTTCATGGGGATAATCCAGATTCAATGCCCAGACCGGCAAATCTATAATGTGGGGTGCCATACCCGGGGTCCAGCCTCCACTGAAATCCATCCAGAAGCAATGATAGAATGCATTCTTTACCAGATTTGGATTAAAGGGTTGCATTCTGGCCGGTCCTACCCACATATCCCAGTCCAGTCCCTCGGGTACAACATAGGTATTATTTCCGCGGCCAATGCCATTGGGAGCTTCATTCATAACGAAAAAAGTTCGCACGGTGGAAATCTCTCCCAGATTTCCCGACCGAACCAGCTCAACCATGCGACGATAGTGATCTCCTGCATGAATCTGGGTGCCGATCTGGCACATGACGTTGTTTTCTCTTACTGCGTTTCTTACTGCCAGGCTTTCGCCCAGATGCATGGTCATGGGTTTTTGCAGGTAAATGTCCAGGCCTGCTTCCGCTGCTTCAACAGCCTGTATGGTATGCCAGTGCGCCGGTGTAGCAATGATAACCGCATCAAGTCCCTTATGTTGCAATAATTCTCTGTAATCGTGATAAGGGGTGCAGGTATCCTTGAACTTCTCAACAATCGGATCAAGACGTTTCTTCCATACATCGCATGCGGCGGTCACCACAATATCAGGATGCTTTACACAATTGTTCAGATTGGCTGTTCCGAGATCACCACATCCAATGATGCCCAGGTTGATCTTATCGCTGGGTGCAGATGTACCATTTGCGCCGAGTGCAGAGGATTTAACTATGAATGGCGCCGCAACTGCCGCCATAGATGTAGTTTTGATAAAACTTCTTCTTGTGTATTTTTTGGTGTTTTCGTTGTTTTTCATGATCGGACATTTTTATGAGGTTGAATAATTAAGTATTTATTAAAGTTTCCTTTATCTGCCAGTTCAGTTTATCTCCTGAATAAAGGAATAATCAGGTGCTACTTTATTATGATAGGCATCCCAGCGCTGAATAGAGATAGACTGTTCAGGTCTGCCCCCTTTATGGGTGATCAGCCTGTAACGCAATATGAGCGGTTTTTCTTTGCTGAGTGGATATCTGGTGTTGGGCTCCGGGAATGTCGGCTGGACCCATGCAAGATCAGGGTATTCAACCCATTTACCGGGATAGTCGGGATTACTGCTGTGCTGCAATACCATCAATCCGGTTTTCGTGTTGGCTCCTTCGAGTAGCCCGTTAAAATCAGACCATGCCCTTAAAGGTTCCGAACCCGCTTCATCGGTGTGATATGAGATATCTTGTTCATCGGGAGTCTGCATACGCAGGTTTAGCCCGCCGTAGCTGTCCGTTCGTCTTGTAGCTATGGTAATGCTGTCCTTTAATGCGGTAAATTTCAGGGTTAAATCAATGACACGGGATTCTGGCGTTGCTCGATATACCCTTATTACAGAATGCTCGCGTACAATAGGCAGGGAATCCTCCCACATCCATAAATTTTCAGCCACTATCTGGGCAAAAACAGGTCCGCTCGTAAGCTGAACTTCGTCTGTTGGTCTTGCAAAAACCCGTTGTAAGGCATAAATGTCTGCCCGTTCTGATCCAAATTCCACTTCAGGCCAGGCCCAGAAAATGCCCCGGTGATGGGGATGTCCCCCTTCAGGCCAGTCTCTTGTCAGCATTTCACCTTCAAGACCATACAAGGGGTGGATGTAATCGCTGCGCGGAACAGCATATCGGCTAACCGTAACGAAGGTATCTTCTTTGGTTCTTGTATATTGTTCTTCTTTTGCCTCCTCAAGACGAATGACATCTTCTTCATATATGGTCTCATAATTATACTGTAATATTTGCTCCCCATTTTCTTTTATCTGTATCTGTCCGGTTTTGGAATCACGCGATGCAGTCATAACTTCATCAAAGGGAGCTGCACTTTTCGTCAATGTGAAAGTGGATGAACCGGATTTTTGCCCCGGCATTAACAGGACTATCTTTGAAGTTCCATCCCCGCTTGTTTCATCTAATTGGGCCGGTATCATATTTTCATCGCCACTTGCTGAACCATCTAAAATTCCCAAACTCGCCTGATCCCCGGCAGAAGCTAAGGCATCGTTCAACTGGACATTCAGTGATACGGGGGCTTGTGTTTCCGAGAGTTCACCATTCGGATCGTCGATTGTTAATTCCCTGGTATTAGAAGTACAGGCGTATGTACCCAATATCAATAAATAAATCAGGATTTTGGTTAAGGATATTAAATGCTTCATTTAAATGAATTTTTGGTTTTATGCTGATATTATAGATCATCTCATCACCGAATAATCTCCCGCCAGCGGGAATTCGGAAATACGCAGGGCTGAGCACCCGTATGGAATGAGCGTAACGGTTTCCTCCTCACCCGTTCTTTGTCCATATTGAATGGAGTAGGGCAGAGGTCCGGCCGATTCATTGTATAATTTCCAGTCTTTTATTCGTTTGGCTTTTGTTTTGATTTCTACCG
>JAGXLC010000460.1 GCA_018334875.1 Bacteroidales bacterium
CTGATGTTTCAAAAAATGAAAAGAACTACCCGAAATTCGGTGAGGAAGAGATAAAAAAAGCATCTGAAAGTGGAAAATTGACAAGCACTGAAATAGCTACCCTGGATGATGCGTTTATAAGAAAATAGTACGTAATACATGAGAAGATATTCTATATGCAGATAGATGAGAATAGATTTGAAACGCTTGAAAAAGACGTAAGGGACATTAAAAATTTTTTGCTCGGCGATGAATGGCGGGAAAATGGAATAAAACAACGTGTTGAACGTAATGAAAAAGAACTAAAAAAATGGAAGAGACGTTGGTGGATAGCAGTTGGAGCCGGAGGTGTTGTCTTTTTCCTACTGAAATGGGGTGACAATTTTATAGGAATATTTTAATTATGGATAAAGAACAGCTCAAACAACTAATCAAACAAACCCTCATAGAAATAGGGTTCTATTCTGAATCTGCTCTCAATCTCTTAATGGGCACAGCAGCTCAGGAGTCCCATCTCGGTCATTATATTGAGCAGATTAACGGGCCTGCGAAAGGTATATTCCAGATGGAGCCTAATACTTTTGAAGATCATATTAATAACTATCTCAACTATAAACCTGACCTTAAACAGCGAATTGAAAAAACTTGTGACCTCAAAGAGTGGAAAGCCGATGCACTCGTTTATAATCTGAAATTCGCTATTTGTATGGCGAGGGTGCATTATCTTAGAGTGCCGAAGCCGCTGCCAGACCGGGATGCTTATCATGATCTTGCTGAATACTGGAAGGCTCATTATAACACATATAGAGGACGTGGTACAGTAGAACAATTTGTTAACAATTATAAAGAATTTGTGTTATGAAAGATAAAAAACTCGGATATTTAGAGACTTACAATAAAGAAGCCGACATGATAGAGAAAAGTTCAGACAGGCAAAAAAGTTATTTTGCCCTATTCATGGCTTTTCTCATTGTTGCCGGGCAAATATGGCAGGCAGGCTCTATGGATGATTGGGGTTTTGTCGCAATCGTTTTTATATTTTTATTATATAGTGCAGCACCGAAGGCTTTAAAAGAGATTGCGGCATTAAAAAACTTTGCCTCCGATATAAAAGGCAAGGATTGATGGTTTCATAATGATTGGATTTTTGCCGCCCGGTTTTGAAGGGCCGGGCGGTTTTTTAAAACGTTAAATAGCTAAATTTAAATAATTAAATCATAAAATTATGGCTGGTATAACTAGTAAATTCGGAGAACCGGGAGGCGCATTTCTGCTGCCTATCGGTGAAACAAATGATCTGACAACTTCCGGTAAAGGCGTTGTTAGTAATCCGCAAAACCTCTTAACGTCTGACTTTTCAGATGCAGGAGAAGATTTTGCAAGTATTTCAGATAACACTTTTGAGGCGAACGGGAGTAATTACTTCGTGAATCAGGTTATCAGGGGTGGCAATGATGATGGGAATAATTATGTAGTGAAAAATGTTGGCGGCACAAGCGGCACGGACACGATAACTGTTGATCGTAATATCCAGGAATCAAACGGCGATGATATTTTCACGTCTCAGTATTATTCTATACAAACTGCGGATGATCCTGAGAATCATGGCAAAATTGCAGACAGTGAAAAATATTTGAATATGCTTTATATTTTTGTTCTTCTGAAAAGTGGTTACACGTCTGGCCAAGTTCATGTTATTTTTGCCGACGGGACGGAAATATCTGATTTTGAATTGAGTAACAAAGAAAACATAAGCCTTGTTCCTATGAAGAAAATCGTTTTGGATGATAATAATGTTTTAGATACTGTTTATTTTTGTAAAGCTTATTAATCATGCTAAACATAAATAACAACATAGTAGGGGCAAAAGGGGGATTACTGGGTGCCTGGTACGGCTTCCGATTAATCAAAGGTCAAACAGAAACTCTTGTTACGGAAATTGGGAGTGATCCTGCTACTATTGCAGCCAAGCCTGTCAACTCGTATGACATGATATACCCGGCAGTGGTAGATCATGCAGGAAATGTTGTATATAAACTGGGTGGAAGTACTGGAAATGATCTGACGAAGAAGAAGGATTCTGATGAAGCTTCTGACCTGACAGGAGCAGATGGAGAGGTGATGACCGTTTTCGAGCCGTTTTACTATCGGGTTGATATATGGTCAGATGGCACAGATACTTACGAGGATTGGAAATTTTCACTGTATCCACTATCTGGCTTTGCGAAAACTCCGCGCTTTTTCTGGGGTATTTATCCTGCATATTATAATTCAGGTAGTGATATTATACAATCTGTATCCGCCGTAACACAGGAGACAAATCAAACAAGAGATTGGTTCCGACAGAAAGCCGCGAATATAGGTAGCGGGTGGTGTATTGAACCTTACTTCATGTATAATATCATATACCACCTTTGGGTAGCTGAAAGTCTTAATCTCAATTCACAGGAAGCTATAAGTACAGGTGCAACGAATGCAAATAGTGGAGATTGGGATACATTCTGTTCAGGGAAATGGCCGGTATGGGAGACTCATGGCGGGGCATTATCGAGCTATGCCGATCCTGATGGCAATCTTATTGTTGATAGCCCTAATTCTGCCGATGTTAGACATGGTGAAATATCTCTTACAATTGAGAACTGGGGGGATGGAACGAAAACGTTAAATACACAGATAGCGGTTATGTTCCATATCCGAAATCCTTTTGGGCATATCTGGAAATTTAAAGATGGTTTGAACCTGCATAATAGTTCAGAAAATGGGGCAAGGGCATACACATCTCATAACCCAGGCGACTTTGCTGATGATACGGAAACTGGTTATAATCTAATAGGCAATATTGCAGAGAACGATGGATATGTAAGTGAATTTTTAAATAAGCACATGCTTCCGACTCAAATTAATGGAGGCTCTTCTGAGCATGTAGGTGATTATCATTTCACTTACTACGACAACGACCCCAACAGCGGTTGGCGTGGTGCGTATGCCGGTGGTATTCTGAACAATGGTTCGCTTGCCGGGCCCGCGGACTTCAAATTGGCTAACGGTTCGACTGTCAATGCTCCGACGCTCGGCGCGCGGCTCTGCAAAATTTTTGAATAATGAAAGGAAATAGACCAATACAACAA
>JAGXLC010000461.1 GCA_018334875.1 Bacteroidales bacterium
GCATCCTACGGATTATCGGGACAGGTTTTTCATGCCCCTTTTCTGGAAACCAATGCAGGTTTCAATATTAAAAAAGTTTGGGAAAGAACAAAAAACCTGTCAGTACAGCGGTATCCCCATGTTGAGATCGTAAGGAATTACGAAGAGATTCTCAATGACAAGGATATCGAGCTGATTATTGTCAATACCCCTGATACCACGCATTATGAGTTAACCAAACAGGCATTGGAAGCGGGGAAACATGTGGTAGTAGAAAAACCTTTCACTCTGAACAGTAAGGAAGGAGAAGAGCTTGCAGCTCTGGCCGGGAAAAAAAACCTGGTGCTATCGGTTTATCAAAACCGGCGGTGGGACGGAGATTTCAAGACCGTGCAACAAATACTGGACGAACAATTGTTGGGACGGCTCGTGGAATATGAAGCCCATTACGACCGTTACAAAAATTTCGTAGTCCCCGGTAAATGGAAAGAACAAGCCTCTTCATTTCCGGGTCTGATTTATGATCTGGGCGCTCATATGATCGATCAGGCTCTGGTGCTTTTTGGTATGCCCGAATCAGTCACCGCCGATTTAAGAACTCAGCGTCCGGGCAGTGAAGTCAATGACTATTTTAACGTGAAATTCAATTTTCCTGAAACAGTAGTAACTGTTAAAGGAGGCTTCCTTGTACGGGAAAAAGGCCCCAGATATATCATCCATGGCACCGAAGGCTCTTTCCTGAAATGGGGTGTCGACCCGCAGGAACAGGATCTGATCGACGGATATTTCCCTGAAGGGCCCGATTGGGGTAAAGAAGAAGAAAAATACTGGGGAATACTCAATACCCACATCCATGGCTTGCACCACTATGGTAAAATTGAGACGTTACCCGGTAATTACCACGGGTATTTTGACAACATCTATTATGCCATCCGAAAAGGAGAAAAGCTGGCTGTACCAGCAGAACAAGGCATCAATGTTATACGGGTGGCGGAAGCTTCCCTGCAGAGCAATGAGGAAAACAGGGCAGTGAAGTTGAAATAACGGTTAATGCAAACAAGCTTTTAACCCGAATTATTCAAGAATAATTCTGACGCTATTGAAAAACCTGGCTTTTTGCTTCAATAAATTTCGCAAAAAGCCGGTTTTTCTAATGCGGGGTTACCTGCCCGCCGAAGCTAGCGCAGGCGGGCCTGGATCCTACCCGCAAACCATCGCGCATTCATAAACTTTCCCGCTTACCAGCGGGATTCGTTTATGAATGATCCAGGTTAAAATGGTTATCTTTTGCGGTCTGTGCGTGCAATAAAAATAATGCAGGCACACACCGCAAAAGAATAAAAAAACAAATAATCCCCTCAGCTTTGTACATTCTTGTAATACTCCACTTCATCCTTATCGGTTAGGTCGGCAACCTTATCAATCAGTTTTTCCCTGTCGGTCTTTGACATTTTTTCAAAACGTCGGGCCATAGCAGTTTTCTCCTTCACCAACGGGGGATTTTCAGCTCCGGTAATGAGTACGCTCACAGGCAGCGACCAGACAAATGCAAGGGCATCCTCAAGGGTGATGGCATCAGGAATCACGGGGTTATTGGTATCCCATTTTACGTTGCCGTTTTGTACCTTTTTATAGAAAAACCGCCCGTCAGCCAGGGTTTTCATGGCAAGAACACCCATATTCCGTTCTGTAAGGCGCGGCAACACATCATGGATGAAACTGTGCTCAACACTGGAATCGACTACATTAACAGGAAACTGACAGGTGTCAAAAAAGTCCTCTCCGGTTTTATCCAGCATCCGTGTATGTGCATAGGGAGAATTGTGTCCGGTGAAACCCACATATCGTACTTTTCCTGATTTTTTTGCCTCTGCAATTACATCCAGCACCTCGTTCTCTATTCTTTCATCTACATCTTCAGGAGTTTGCAGCGAATGCACCTGCCACAAATCAATGTAATCCGTTTTCATCCGTTTCAGCGAGCCTTCCAGATGCTTCCGGGCTGTTTCTGCATCAGTAGAATAGGTTTTGGTCATCAGGAATACATCATCCCGGTATTGCGGAACCAGGTATTTTCCATAGCGCTCTTCACTACGGCCGTCACCGTAGGATTCGGCACTGTCAAAAAAACGAATTCCTCCTTCCAGGGCAGCCTCAATGGTCTCCCGGGCTTCCTTTTCGCCCGTCCATCCGATATGATAACCTCCCAGGCCCAGCATAGTGACCTTCTCACCCGTATTCCCCAGTTTCCTCAAAGGCAATCGCTCACCGAGTTTATCTTTCGGGGAAACACCCCCGGAAGAAAAGCTGCTATAGGGAATAAGCAAACCCGAAGTAAGGCCTGCCAGTGCTTTTAAAAAATCTCTTCGATTTGATCTATCCATAAATCCTCCTTAAAATTTTTATATATAAATATTTGCAAGTGAATGAACCAAAAAACATTTGTTTTTGTTTCAACAATTAAAGCTAAAAGTCATAAAATTGTCATACTTTTGATTCGTTATACATTTTATATGTTACACAACAAAACACTTACCATACCCCGTTTGTTCAAGGAGACGGTAAAAAAGCACAGCGAAAGGGATGCCCTGGCTTTTGCAGGGGAGAAACCCCTTACCTACGGCACGGTCAATGAAAAGATACGGGCAACCATTGCCTTTCTTGAAAAGATGGGGGTCCGGCCTGGCGACAGGGTAGCCATACTCAGCATGAATATGCCCAACTGGGGGATTGTATATCTGGCAACCACCTTTATGGGAGCCATTGTGGTGCCTTTATTGCCTGACTTTCATCCGGATGAAGTAAAGAATATTATAGAACACTCAGGGGCCAAAGTAATTTTTGTTTCTGATGGTCTGAGAAAAAAAGCGGAAAATATCTCTGGTGAACAACTGGATTACATAGTTGGAATAGAAAATATGACTGTCATCTCACCCGAAGAAAGTTCTGTCCGCTTCAACCCCATGGAAAAGCCCGCTCACACATACCGGGTGGAGGAAGATGATCCGGCTGCCATTATTTATACATCGGGAACAACAGGTAAATCAAAAGGCGTGATGCTTTCACACAAAAACATTACATTCACTGCCCTTCAAACCCTAAAGATACAACACGTG
>JAGXLC010000462.1 GCA_018334875.1 Bacteroidales bacterium
AATTATTCTTGAATAATTCGGGTTAGATAAAGCACCAAACTTCAAATACCAAATATCAAATAATATTCAATTTTCGAAAATCCAATAACCAAAACATCCAAATTCAGTCATCTACTTGCATACTGCGGTTTGGGTCATTGGAGTCTGGAATTTATCCGTTAAGAGTGCCGGAGGCGATTATTTAGGGTTTGCCCATAAAGTCAAAGCCATTCAAAACCTTTCAAACGCTCCCAGGCCGAATAAAGCAAAGTCGTATTTTACAGGGTCTTGGGGGTCGAATTGCCTTAAATTACCGGTAAGTTCCAAAACGGCTTTCCAGTCGTTTTGTTTTCTGGTTAGAAGCCCCAGCTTGCGGGCTACATTACCGCTATGCACATCCAGGGGTATATATAGATCTTTGGGAGCAATGCCTTTCCAGATTCCAAAGTCAATTCCTTCTTTGTCGTCTCTTACCATCCAGCGCAGGAACATGTTCAACCGTTTGGCGGAAGCATTTTTGGATATGTCCGCTACATGTTTTTGTGTCCTTTCGGGGAAAGGTATTTCAAAAAACACATTCCGAAAGGAGGTCAGGGCAGCTTCAATGCTTCCTTCCTGCCTGTATGCCTTTTCGAAAATATGCCTTATACCCCCGTGGTTTTGATATATGTTTTTAATCGACTGAATAAAGAAAATGCAATCTTCCCCGTTGAAGGTCCGGTGTTTGAAATTGCTGAAATTTTCCAGATCCGCTTTTCCTGCATTCATGATGAAATCAAACGGTCTGTAATCCATCCTGCGAAGGAGCTCATACATATTGTTGATAATGGTTTTCCGCTGCCCCCAGGCTATGGTAGCAGTGAAAAAGCCGGCAATCTCAATGTCCCCGGGTTCCTCAAATGCTTTAGGTATTTGTATCGGATCGGTTGCTATGAAACGCCGGCAGTTGTATTGGTGGTACTTTTCTTCAAGAAATGCTTTCAGATCGGTTTGGTGAATGGGTATATTCCTCATGAATTGATCTTCTTAAGCCCTTAATTAGAGATTTTCCCGTCTTTCATCTCCAGTTTTCTGTCGGCCTTACCGGCCAGATTATGATCATGGGTGACAATAACGATGGAAGTGTTGTATTGTTCTCTTAACGAGAAAAAGAGATTATGCAGCTCTTCTTTATTCTGGGTATCCAGGTTTCCTGAAGGTTCGTCGGCCAGTATAACCTTGGGATCATTGATCAGAGCTCTGGCTACAGCCACCCTCTGAAGTTCTCCTCCTGAAAGTTCATTGGGGCGGTGGTCCAGACGATCTTCCATTTTCAGGAAACCCAGGATTTCTGTGGCCTTTTGTTCGGCTTCAGCTTTTGGAACTTTGCCGATGAAAGCAGGAATGCAAACATTTTCCAGTGCGGTAAATTCCGGCAACAGATGATGAAACTGAAATACAAAACCGATTTGTTGGTTGCGAAAATTGGCAATTTGCTTATCTTTCAGAAAATTGACCTTTCGCTCGTCATAAATAATCTCCCCCGTGTCGGGCCTGCTCAGTGTGCCCAGGATTTGAAGCAATGTTGTTTTGCCGGCTCCGCTGGGGCCGACTATCGAAACGATTTCACCGTCCTTTATCCTGATGTCTATTCCTTTAAGTACCTGCAAATCACCAAATGATTTGCTGATGTTGTGGGCTTGTATCATAATTGATTTTATCCTTGTTTGAGCGAATAAAATTAAAAAAGATTGGGGTCTTATTGAATAGGATCTGGTTTTTTATTTAGAGGCTGTCTATAATATCCGCTGGCTGCGTTACGTTCGTTTTCCATGCCAATCATTTATGTCTGGTATAGACTTACAACCGTACGTCTCTACCGTAGGAATGAAATATATTTACTTTTTTGGAAAAAATTGGGGGCCGATCATAAAAATCATTTGATTAATATTCTTGAACCACATAGTTTACATAGGCTAACACATAGAAAGAAATGTTGTTAAAATTTTGTCGGATTTACAGGGGCGAAGCCCCGATATGTAAGAGCGCTGGGTGAAACCCAGTGCTCTTACTGCAAATAGGAAATTATATATTATATTTACGCCTTTTATTCAAATACGTTCCGTTTTAACAGGTATACATATAGATATGGAAATTCTCATAAACAGTATTATAATTGTTGTTTGCGTGATTGTTCTGGCTAAAGGTTCTACATGGCTTGTCGATTCGGCAGTGATTATTGCCCACTGGCTGGGTATTCCCACTTTAATAATTGGCCTCACTGTGGTGGCTTTCGGCACATCTGCCCCCGAGTTTGGCGTAACACTTCTTTCCGGCTTCCAGGGTAAGGGGGATATCTCCGTGGGCAACATTGTCGGTTCCAATATATTTAACCTGGGTTTTATTTTAGGAGGTACGGCCATGGTACGAAGCCTGAATGCCGATAAAGCCTCGGTTTACCGGGACGGAGCCTTTCTGCTGCTTGGTACGGTTTTGTTGACAATATTTATATGGGATCTGTCCATAACCAGGACTGCCGGGTTTGTCCTGTTTTCTCTTCTGATTATTTACCTGGCCTATCTTTTTTTAAAGAAACAACCCGTTGAAGAAGTATCAGTTGACAGACGAGAAGTTCGTTGGTATGATTTTGTTTTCTTTTTTTTAGGCCTGGGCATGATTGTAGGAGGGGCTCATTTTCTTGTTGAGTCTTCCGTAATAATTGCGAAAATGATCGGTATATCCGAATGGGTTATTGGTGTAACGGTTGTTGCTTTCGGTACTTCCGCCCCGGAGCTGGCTATATCTCTAACTGCAGCTTTAAAAGGACATCATGGCATATCGGTGGGGAATCTCCTGGGAAGTGACATCTTTAATATGTTCGGTGTTTTGGGCTTAACGGCGATATTAAAAGATTTGTCCGTGGAACCCGGAGTCCACTCCAATATGCTCGTGTTGGTGGGGATGGTGCTTTTGGTGTGCATTTTTATGTGGACCCGATGGCGCATATCCCGTCTGGAAGGCCTTATTCTGATTATTATAGGCCTGGCCCGCTGGTTTTATAGCTTCTACTTTGGAACGTAAGGTTCTATCTTAGTGTTTGTCCATAAAGTCAAAGAGATTTGAAAGAGTCTCGTCT
>JAGXLC010000463.1 GCA_018334875.1 Bacteroidales bacterium
GCAGTGTGACTTCCTGAAATCTTTGGCTGGCTGTAACCTTCACTCTTTTTCCATTGATATCCCATATCCAATGGCCGTCAACCTGTGCTGGTATTACCCAGAAATACACATCATCGTCCTCTCCTACTCTAAAATGTTTGTCGGGTTCCCAATCCCCCATGTCGAAATCATGTGATACCATCCGGGTGCCCGGAACCAGACTATCCAGGAGCTTCGACCGCAATTTCAGATTCACGGAGCTCAGCAAATACATGGTGACTACATTGGCCCTGCGAAAATCGGTGTTGAATACATTTTCCTGCAAAAACATGACCTGGTCTGAGACGCCGGCTTTTCTCGCATTCTCTTCCGATTCCCTTATACGTTCGGGATCAATATCCACACCATGCCCGTATGCGCCTTGCTGAGCAGCAGCAATCACAATACGTCCATCCCCCGAACCAAGATCAATGACATAATCTCCGGGTCCCACATCTGCAACCTCAAGCATTTCATTCACTACTTTGGTAGAGGTGGGAACATAAGGAACATCCAAATCCTGAGCCTTCAGTGGAAGGTTTATCCATGCTGTAAAAACTAAAATCATTGCCAGGCCGGAGAAAAACCCCTTTGCTGACGCGCTTCGCATAATAGTGCGTGTTTTAAACCATTTTACTGCGCTTGTTCCCATCTTCAACCGTATTTAAAAATTTGTACGGGTTAATATTACAAATTATAACGATAAAATTCAAAAAGAATACGCAAGGATTAAGGCCGGATTTGTATTTTTTCAAATTATATGTATATTTAAACATAAATAAAAACAATTTTCTCATAAATAATAAATTAATAATCAAATGAAAACAACAATTTTATTTTCAGCAATCTTATTTTTTGCTTTTTCTGTGCAGGCACAGGAAAAAGACAACACGCTCACTCCCGAAGCGTTTTCCCAGGGATGGGAACTGCTATTTGACGGAGAAACCCTGGATGGATGGAAAGCCTACAACGGTAATGAGCCACAAACCTGGGAAGTCAGGGATAATGCGATTTATTGCACCGGCAGTGGTGAGCATGGCGGAGACGACATCATGACCAAGGAAACATTCGGTGATTTCGACCTGAAGTTTGAATGGAAGATTGAAGAAGACGGCAACAGTGGCGTCATTTACAGGGTAAGAGAAGGCAAACAATGGAGCCAGCCCTATCTGACCGGCCCCGAATACCAGGTGTTTGATGAAAATGAAAATTATGACACCCATGCAGTGGGTTCCTTCTATGACGTGTATCCCCCTTCAAAGAATAAGAGAGTGAATCCGGCCATGGAATGGAACTCCGGAAGAATAAGGATATCCGACGGCCTGGTAACACATTGGGTGAACGGCGAAATCGTCATGCAGTGTAACATGAATTCAGAGGAATACAAGGAAAAGGTAGCCAATTCAAAATGGCACGATGATCCTTATTTCGGGAAATCACCCTTCGGGCACATCGATTTTCAGAATCACGGAGCACAGGTTTGGTACAAGAATGTGAAGATCAAACGACTGGATTGATACATTTTTAAACCTGGCATACGGCTATAACACAAGAAGATGGGGCAAAAAGTCTGGCCTATCTTCTTGTCCCGTATCATTCGCGCTTGTCTATACCAAACGGCTGGGTTCCGGTAATGGTTTTTCCCGGTCCAAATATCTCAGCCCGTACATATCCTGAAATACCGGGGTGATCATTCAACCGGAGAGAATTGCCTGTTTGCAGCACTTCACCCCCTGAAATCCACCTGATTGAATCATGTTCAAGGGTCTGAATTTCAATCTCTCCCTGGCGCTCATTGACATCAATTTTTTCAATGCGGGGAGGATTGGGCCCGTCATGGCCTTCAGGTGCATATACATAATAGAACCGACCATCTTTCATGCCTTCCCGCAATCCTTCTTCACTCAGCTCCGGCAAAATGAACACATTCCAATTGCGACCCAGAGCTCCTTCGCTGTGCATATCATCATTTGAAAAACCCCATACCGATCTTTCCGGCATCATGCGAGTCAGGATGGAATCCCACAACCGGCGGTCCTCCGGATAACGATCGCCCTGATTGTAGACTTCAATGCCAAGCAGATGCTCGTAACCCTGAAAATGCTGTTCATACCATCCCGGGTTGAATTTATCGGGATTCCTGGTGGTATACCGGCCGGGATGATTAAAAAGCACAAGGCCGTTCTTTGATGCAGTTGCCGAAAGCGACTTTTCAACGGCGGAAGTTCCGTTGTGGTCGGTAAAATAGCTTCCCATATGATGGTGCTGTGATAATTCATTTCCCTGAACATCCAACATCCCTAATTGGGAAGGACCTCGATTTTCGTACACCAGTTTTTCAGGGTCGAGTTCACGGTCCTCTACCACTTCTTTTGCCGTTTCACTGGGTTCCATGTCAGCAAAACCCGTCCAGGGCCAGGTCACCTCGTTGTGATCCGTAATGGCCAGGATGTGATACCCCAGTTGATGGTATCTGTCCACAACGGTTTGGGGCCCCATCCAGCCATCACTCCGTGTGGTGTGGGAATGTAAATTGGCCTTGTACTGCTTATGATTGCTCCAGTCAACCTGCTCATAGGGATTTTCTATATCCCAGCCGGCCTGACAGCCGGCCAACAGAAACACTGTTACCGCCACAATATACCAGGAAGCGGGAATATGACCGGAATAAAACATTTGAGAAAATTTCGTTTTCATAATATCAGAAGTTTTATACATTATATATTCAGTTTATAAGCTCGGATGAAAGGAAAATGAACATTTTGGGTTGTCCCATACCCGGAACCAAGATACAAATTCATTTTTGAAAATCAAAAATTTTTATTATTACGGTTTGATTTATTGGGGTAAAACGCTAAAAATGGATACTGATTTGATCCACATATTCAAAACCCTCCCTTGTCATTTTATAAACCTGGCTTTTAATATCCCCGTAGTTCACAAAACCATGGGCTGTAAGTTCTTCTAATGCATTATACCACACCAACTCTGATTCAGGATTACCAGGTTCACTGAAATCTTTGTTGTTTGTACTTATACGTGTTCCTTCTGCAGTGACACAATATATTATAATA
>JAGXLC010000464.1 GCA_018334875.1 Bacteroidales bacterium
GTTTGCTGGCTTAGAAGATTGCCAGCTGAAAGCATTGCGATAAGAATAAGAACAAATGGTTTCATAGTTGCGATGTCTGTTGGTCAATTTCACAGTCAGATTATTAGATTTTTAATCCCGTCCCAGGTGCTCATCGAACCAGTCGATGATCCGTTGGTTGAGGTCAATGAGCAACTTCGGCTCTCTTGGAACATGAGGGGTACGCGGATAAAGAACCATTTCGGTGGCAATGCCGCGCCGTTTCAGTGCCCGGTAAAATTCGCGACCCTGGGAGGCGGGGACTCGTTGGTCAAGTTTTCCGTGAAATACCAGGGTGGGAGTAGTGACCTCTTCCACCTGGTAGATCGGGGAGTGCTGTTCATATTCATCGTAGATGTTCCAGAACTCACCACCCATTTGCCTTTTGAAGCCGGAAGGTATATCTGTGGTCCCTACAAAACTGATCAGGTTAGATAATCCAGCTGCCATACTCGCTGCCTCGAAACGATCGGTTTTTGTAACGGCCCGGGCAGTCATATAGCCTCCATAACTGCCGCCCATAATGGCCAGGCTGTCGGGATGGGCCACTCCCATATCGATGACCCGATCAACACCTTTCATCAGATCCCGGTAATCGTTACCTCCCCAATCTTCTACCACGGCCGACCTGAATGATTTGCCATATCCTGTGCTGCCTCTTGGATTGGGTCGAAGCACCGCATAACCTCGTTGAGCGAACACCTGAGGGATATACCTTATGAAAGGATCTCCTGTGAAAAATCGGGAATGCACCCCATGGGGTCCGCCATGTATATCGAGAATTAGTGGAACACGGTCGCTCTCATCATAACCTGCCGGATAGGTGAGCAAACCCTCAATTTGTTTGCCTCCCGGGCCGCTCCAGGAAATAAGTTTGGTCTTGCCCGTTTCGGGTTTGGGGAGATCCTCGTTGATTGCGGTTATTTTTTGGCGGGTAAAGTTTTTCCGGCTACTCACATAAACCTCAGGAGGTGCTGAAGTGTTCTCATAGGTAAAGGCCAAACGATCGCCCTGGCGGCTGTATGAGGGCATGGCAAAAAAAACGGGGTATCCATAGACCCCTTGGCCGGTTGAAACCTTATTAACCCGATCTCCATCAGTTGGTACACGATACAGGTGCATGTTGGTTTTTGAAGGTTCTACGACCAGAAGGGATTGACCCCTGTCGGTCCATGAGATGATCGTGGCTCTGCGGTCGGGGGTGTTGGCCAGTTTCTGAGCCTGTCCTCCTGAAGTCGGCAAAAGATAAATATCCTGAAGATAATACGGTACCTGCTTTTCTCCGCTTGAGGTAAAGGCAATCTTCTTTCCGTCCGGCGAAAAATGAGGAGCATCATCGAGGCCCGGTTGTTCTACCAGGGCTTTTACCTTCCCGCTATCGGAGGGAACGGTGGAAATGTCTTTGTTCCACTGCGAATTGGCCCTTGGAGTAGGTTGATGAACAAAAGCAATGGTCTTACCATCCGGCGACCAGTCGAAACCGGTTACATGGAACTCGCCCCTGGTAAGCCGCGGGACTTTTCTGGTCGTGTCATCGGCCTGCTTCACCCGCGTCGTATAAAGATGATTGTAGCGGAATTCCTGGTTGACCCGGTTCACATCCCGCTTTTGCTTCTCCCGTTTTTTCTCGGCTTTGGATTTGGGATCCTTCATCAGGTAGGCAATGCGTTTGCCATCCGGACTCCACTGAAAACCGCTGATCCCTGTTGGGGCGTCGGTGATGGGATAGGCTTCTCCTCCGTTCAGGCGGATCAGGTAAACCTGGGGCTTTCCCCCACGGGTGCTCAGAAAAGCAATCTTCTTGCCATCCGGCGACCATCGGGGATGGAAGTTGGAATGCTTGCCGCGGGTGTACTGGTTGTCCACAGAACCATCTGCAGCTGCTACATGAAGATGCCTGCGAAAAGTGCTTTGGGTTTTACTTATCACAGGTTCCCGAACCACGTAGGCCACATAATCGCCATCCGGGGAGATTTGAGTGGCAGTGATCCGTTTGTATTGCATGGATAACTCGGGGATCCAACGGGAGGTATCAGGCTGTGCCTGAATAGTTGAGGGATTGAAAGCATCGATAAATAATGCAGACAAAATGATAACTGTTAAAATGTGCCATCGGTCGGTAACCGGTCGGAATCGATGAATCGTTTTTGTAATGAACATGTTTCAACTCCTTTTTTGGGATTTACGCAATACGGACATCCTCCGGAACCCCGGACAGACTCAGGCAGTTTTCCACCCCGGTGCTGGTCCGGGAATCAGAAGAAATGAATGTTTGCTGCGTTCGGTGGTAGGCATGTAACTTAAAAGGAAAGTTCTACCCGTATCCTTATCATGCCTTGCAGCTGTTGTGTTTGCTTCGTTTTGATATATGTCGGTTCAACGCTGGCTGATCCGAAAAAAGGAATTGAAAGATGGGGGCGGGATGGCTCCCGCCACTTTTCAATCCAGGCTCAAAATGAATGCTCATTCTGAGGATTTTATCCTGGGTAGCTCATTGTCAAAAATCAGACAAATTCATCTGGTTATATGTTCAACCTTTTGTCTGTTAGTTTTTTATTATGTGACTCGTTTAAAAATAAGGGGAGGGTATTTAGTTTTGGGGCATTCGCGACCTGGATGCCAATGAGATATTGGGTTGTCTAAATATGATACAGGGTATGATCTAAACAATGGGATCGGGGCAGAAGTCTCTTCTTTTGCAGCTTTTGCAGTGTTTTCCCATCCATACCTGGTCAAACTGGTGCATGATGGGATCGATCCATTCGGGGTCGGTGGTGATGATGCCGGATTCAAAGTTCCGCGTGTTTGGGCTTTTGATGCCCAGTCCTGCGCCTGTAAGGTTGGCCGAGCCGGTGTAGGCCAGCCGGCCATCCACCACGATATGCTTGAAATGGACCCTGGGACAAAGCTGGCGCTCCATGTTTTTCCATAATTCCGGGTATTTATCAAAGCTGTTGCGGAAGTTCACCCCCGGCTCTTTGGCATGCAGCAGGCGAATGGCCACTTTCCTTTTTACCAGTTCTTCCAGCACAGCCAAAAAAGACCTCACACCTCCGTGGTGATGGACATGGA
>JAGXLC010000465.1 GCA_018334875.1 Bacteroidales bacterium
ACGATCAGTTTCCCCGGGTTACATATATCAGACATCCAGTTTGAACCTCGTCTGGCTGTAAAATATGATTTTTCCTACCGTTTCTCTTATGAGAATAGCACCTGCCTTTAGGCAGGTGGTTTAGTTTATTGCTTATTGTTTACTCAAAGAATAGAATTTGATTCCATACAAGGGAAATCAAAACAAAAAAGAATTTAGATTGTAAGTACAAAGGGAAGTGATGAAACAAAGAAATAATGGAAAAATACACCTTAAAAAACATTGATTGCGCCTCTTGTGCTGCCAAAATTGAAAGCAACGTCAAAAAGATGGACGAAGTGAAATTTGTTGCTGTGAATTTCGTCAATTCTACAATGACTATTGATACGGAGAATATTGAGAAAGTCAGGAACACGATTAAGCAGGTGGAACCGGAAGTGGAAATTGAAACGGCCCGAAACCATAAAAAGCCTCATTTGGTAAATGAACTGAAAGAGAACCGGACAGCATTTATTAAAGCCATTACCGGCCTGGTTCTTCTGATTTTCGGGATGATTTACAATGAAGCCTTACGCAATTCCCCCTTCGGGATAGCGGAATATTTGGTTTTGGGAACTGCATACCTGATTGTTGGCTGGAATGTGATTGCTTCAGCCGTAAAAAGTATCATGCGGGGCCGGGTATTTAATGAACAGTTTTTAATGACCATTGCTACGCTTGGAGCTGTTGCCATTGGTGAAATGCATGAGGCCATTGCGGTTATGTTATTTTATGTGGTCGGAGAGTTGCTTCAGGATATCGCAGTAGGACGTTCGCGCAGGTCCATAAAGTCATTGCTGGAAGTCAAACCCGAATATGCCAATCTGAAAACTGCTACAGAAACAAAGAAAGTTGCTCCGGAAGAGGTTCATATCGGTGATACCATTATTGTGAAACCCGGGGAAAAAGTTCCGCTCGATGGAACCGTTACAGGGGGAGAATCTTTTATGGACACTGCTGCATTAACCGGTGAAAGTGTTCCCCGTAGGGCCTCTGAAGGGGAAGAAGTGCTGGCCGGCATGATCAATCTGTCCGGTTTGCTTACCGTTAAGGTTCAGAAGCTATTCAGTGAATCTTCCATTTCCAGAATGCTTGAATTGGTGGAGAATGCAACAGCCAGGAAAGCTGAAACCGAAAAGTTTATTACCACCTTTGCCCGGTATTATACCCCCATAGTGGTTACTATTTCTGCCTTGATTGCGGTACTGCCTCCCTTGATCATAGCCGGAGCTACATTTAATGAATGGATTTACAGAGCTCTGGTAGTTCTGGTTATATCATGTCCCTGTGCCCTGGTCATCGGCATTCCTTTAGCTTATTTTGGAGGTGTTGGCCTTGCATCGCGGAAAGGGATCCTGGTAAAAGGTTCCAATTTTTTAGATGTTTTAACCAAATTGGATACTGTTATATTTGATAAAACAGGAACCCTTACGAAGGGTGAGTTTAAGGTTTCATCCATTGCCACCATGAATGGATATACGAAAGATGAGGTGCTTGAGTATGCTGCTTTGGCAGAATCCGGGTCAAATCATCCAATAGCAAAATCGATCACCGAAGCTTACGGAGGTGTGACCGATTCATCTCTAATTGCTTCCTATAAAGAAATTTCCGGTCATGGCATCCAAGCCACTATCAAGGGGAAGGAAATGATCATCGGCAATAACAAATTGTTGCGTCAGAATAAAATATCTTATCCGGATTTTCAGGTTGAGGGCACTCTGGTTCATGTGGTCATTGACAGGCAATATGCAGGATATATTATTATTTCGGATAGGGTTAAAGAACAGGCTTATGAAACCATCACCCAACTGAAACAAAAAGGCATCAAAACAGTTATGCTGACTGGAGACCATCAGGCTGCCGCTCATTCCGTTGCAACAAAACTTGGTATTGACAACTATTATGCGGAATTGCTGCCTGAGGATAAAATCAAACATGTGGAAGGCATGCTTGGAGATAAAAAATATGTGGCCTTTGTAGGTGACGGAATAAACGATGCACCGGTAATTGCCCGTGCTGATGTGGGAATAGCCATGGGTGCTCTTGGTGCTGATGCGGCCATCGAAACTGCCGATGTAGTGCTGATGACCGACTCCCCTTCAAAAGTAATCGAGGCCATTGATGTGGCTAAAAAAACAAGGAATGTGGTTTGGCAAAATATTTTTATTGCCCTGGGCATTAAGCTTGTTTTTATTTCACTGGGTATAGCGGGGACCGCGAATATGTGGCAAGCGGTTTTTGGAGACATGGGCGTATCAATGATTGCAGTTTTAAATGCCATTCGCATATTGAAAGATAAGGGATCAACATAGACCGGAAGCGACAAAGTATATGACCGGATCATCTGGCATTCAAAACTCGCAAGCCTTGCCAGCGAACATTCCAGACGAGACTCTTTCAAATTTCTTTGACTTTATGGACAAACACCATTTAAAGAAACTTTTCTTCAGAGACTTTCCAGGCAGATTGATTATATTGCTCCAGACAGTACCTTACCGGCTATACTTAGCTAATTGTGTGAAAATTATCTATTGAATTTCAGGACCTGTGGTATGATAATGGGCCCTTGGATTATTAATGTATCCAATTCTATCTTCATATCCACAATTTGTGGGACAGTTCTCTGCCGCATTTACAATGCTGTCAAAATCTCACTGACAATCCTCCTCCAACTCCAAACCGATTGTCATAACTGGCTTTCAGAGAAAAGTCCCTTCCCAGGAAATATTCCAATCCTGCCGACCAGACGAGTTCATCTTTGAAATTTACGGATTCACCGGTTACTTCATCTGTAAGGTCATTCACCCAGCCAAAATCTGTCCTGTATTCAAGTTCGCCGAATAAAACGGTTCGTGGAAAAATCATCAGTTCCCGTTCAATACCTATTCGGGGTCTCAACTGATTATCCAAACGCACATCCAAATGGAACATATAGGGGGTAAAAAATCTAAATCCGGCAATCGCTGTTGGAGAAATTTCACCAAAATTCAACTCCTCTTCTTCATTTTCAGCATTCACACCTGCAAAAACGCGGAAATAATCGTACAAATACCGTTCATAAG
>JAGXLC010000466.1 GCA_018334875.1 Bacteroidales bacterium
GAGGCGACATGCCCCATGAGGAAAGCGTTAAAACAGGGTTGTTGGGTGCAGATTATGAAATTGCCGACAACCGCTACCGCATCAAAAAGATATACTCGGGACTGAACTGGAATCCTTCTTTCAAGGCACCCCTGACCCAGCCGGGAGTAGATGTTAATGAAGGAGATTATATTTTGGCTGTGGATGGTGAGCCTTTGACGGCTGATCAGAATATATACGACCTTTTCCAGAATACAGTGGGCAAACAGGTAAGCCTGAAAGTGCATTCCGAACCCAATCCGGATGATGCAAGAACAGTAACCGTTGTTCCCATAGAAAGCGAAAGAAACCTAAGGAACATGAACTGGGTTGAAAACAACCGGAAAAAGGTTAATGAGATGACTGACGGCAGAGTGGCCTATGTGTACATGCCCAATACAGGCCAGGGGGGCTATGATTTCTTCAACCGGTATTACTTTTCCCAGCTCGACAAAGAGGCCGTTATCATTGATGAACGCTTCAACGGAGGAGGATCCGCAGCAGACTATGTGATCAACCTGCTCGACCGGGATATAGAGAACTATTGGGGCCATCGTGACGGCAAGGTCACTACCACTCCCGGGGCAGGTATATTCGGACCGAAGGCCATGGTGATCAATGAATATGCAGCCTCTGGAGGCGATCTGATGCCCTTCCTTTTCAAGCAAAAGGACCTGGGAACTTTGGTGGGTAAAACCACTTTAGGCATCCTCATTGGCATCTATGGTTACCCTACGTTGATGGACGGAGGGTATGTCACTGCGCCGCGCTTTGGGATATTCTCAAAAGACGGAGAATGGATCGTGGAAAACGAAGGGGTGAAACCCGATGTGGAAGTGGAGATGACCCCCAAAGAGGTGATCAATGGCAAAGATCCTCAACTGGAGCAAGCTGTGGAAGTGATTATGGACCAACTGGATGATGAGGAAAAGGAAGAAGTAGAAAAACCCGATCCTCCGGTTAGGGTTGATTGGAAAGAATGAATAATATCAATTCATTGATTTAGTACCTTACCGGTCAAATTCTTGTTTTTTTGGCAAAACTTGCCCGGTATAAGGTACTGTGGCAAAATTTATGAGGCAATTTTTAAAGATAAAAATAATTGAAAAAGATCATGACCTTTATATAATTATGCCTCATAAATTTTGCTTGCTAATTTGGACAAGCCATAACGGAAACACATTAAATTCCTTGAAAGCATCCTTTTTGGTTTTGGCTTGTCCAAATTAGGGCATCAGTTAATTTCATTGATAACGATAAATTTATGACCCCGTTAGGGGTCAAACAGCGATAACCCCGGGTGAAACCCGGGGTTATAAACTATCAAACCTTATAGCGCTCCAACTGCTTCACTCCAATAAGGCACACACCATGCCTGGAGCGCAATCTAAAATCCTTTAAGCATTTTTCCCCTGCAAAGGCTTACTTCCTGCCCGCCCAGAAAGGTCTGAGAGCAGCATCACGTAACTCATAAGTTTTCCTTTCACTTGTAAATTCCTTTGCTACATATTGATTTTCGGGCAGATTATCGGTACGGAACACTTTCATTTGAATTTCCTGACCGGTTCCTAGCTTATCGGTCAGAAATCAATTTCAAGTAATTATCAGGTGATAAAGCACCGATATTACTTAGACTATAATCCTTTACATTGCGTGTCAATATTAGTTCAATAATATCTGATTTTACCGCCGCAAAATTTTGTAAAGCATCTTCAAAATCTTTAAAGCCTGAAGCCAGAGCCTGCATTACAACATCTTTATCCATGGGCACTACTTCCATAATGGTCATAAGCTGACTCAATTTCTCAATTACTTTCTCATGATTAGCTGTTTGTCTTAAAATATAATAAGTATTGCTGCATATTACAGGTGTCACAAAACCTCTAATTTTTTGGGATTCACAAAGAGAAAAAATTCGTGCAGCATTTTCTGAAAAAGGCACTCTATCAAAGAAGAAATCCAAAACAATATCTGTGTCAATAAGGATTCTATGCATGAGGATTACTTTAAATATTTGTCAGATAAACCTTCGGATAATTTCTTTTTATAATCAAAATCTGCCGGGGCTTTGAAAGTGCCTCTTAACGATTTTGTCAGGGGAGTGATCTCGATATTGGTTTTAGCTTGTTCTTTGGTAATTATTTTTAAATAATTTTCAACCATATCCGACAGGCTGATTCCTTTTTCATTAGCATGTTTCTTGGCTTTTTCTATGATATTTTTATCAATCGTTAATGTAAGCTTTGTGTTCATAATATTTTTGTGTTTATCAGAATTATATATTAAAACAAAAATATAAAGAAAATATTACACGTGCAAATATTTATATTTTGATACGTATAAATTTAGGGTAGAGCGGGTCCTTACCTTCCCGCTACCCCACATATCTGTACGAGCATATTTCTCTGGCAAATGTCGGATTCCCTATTACTGCCTGTTTCTCATGCCTCTGCGGCCTTTTCGGTTACCGGCCCAGAAAGGTCTGAGAGCAGCATCTCTTAATTCATAAGTTTTCCCTTTACTTGTAAATTCCTTTGCTACATATTGATTTTCGGGCAGATTATCGGTACGGAACACTTTCATTTGAATTTCCTGACCGGTTTCAAGCTTATCGGTCATACTGGTTACCTCCCGGGCAGGACCAAGATGCACATTGAGAGGCTGTGTTTCACTCGCTTCGGTTTTAACCAGCAAATGCGTTCCTTTTGAATATTTCCCGGTTGTTTGAGTACAAGTTTCATTAACGACTTTCTGCAATTGCAAAAATCCGTTTTAGTCATCCGGAATATGCTTCATTTGCTCCCTTGTCTTGTCCAGATATTTCTTTGTAAAATCAAAAAGCACCTGCATCGAAGCCTTCTTATTGGAGTCATACTGTTCCAGGGCCTCTTCCTCGACTTCATCCTGCTTTTTCAGCATCTCTTCCTGGAGTTCAGATTTAAAAGCTTTGATCTCCCCGATGTATTTTCCGTAATGTGCATCCACCTGTTCGGCAAACTGAACATATTCAGAAAAGGCATGTTCTTCGTTATATTCAAGTATGTTTTCCGGGGCATAAAAA
>JAGXLC010000467.1 GCA_018334875.1 Bacteroidales bacterium
AGTAAATGCTTCTGAGGATCTGAGTATTCATATGGCACCCGGCGGAGGTTGGGTTGCAAAACTTAAAAAAGAATAGTAAGTTAGCTTCTTCTTGAATATCATTGAAAGACCGGCGGTCATCTTCAAAAAATAGAATTCCGGATCAACGAAAGAAGAACACCCAGGAGAACCTTATCTGTCGTTTGCTTTAAAGTTTATCAAAAATAATTCATAATATATGAAAAGCCACAAATTATATCTTCTCCTGCCAATGAGTTACATTTTTCTCATTGTCAGTTTATCTGTATATTCCCAGCCTGTTACCGTGGAAAGTTTAATAAATGAAATGACAGATCTGGAGCGCTTAACCAGATTTCCCGGTGATTCTTATAAAACGGTTCAGTTTTCTTCCTACGACAGGAGAAGCACTTCTCCCTATAAATCCGGATGGTTTGCCAACAGCGATGGCTTTGGTGGTGAACCTGTGCCCGGTTTTGAAAAGGTGTTGGAACAACCCGGTGAATACGGTATTGGCAAATATCTGATCTGCGATGTGGAAAAACCGGGTGTTATTGTAAGGTTGTGGTCGGCGAGGATCAATGGTAATCTCCGTGTTTACCTGGATGATATGAAAGATCCTGTATTTGAAGGTAAGGCAGAAGATTTTTTCTGGAGAACCTTTCAGGCTTTTTCCGGAAAGAAATCATCACAAAAGTACCAGAGCAGCCTGCGGCAGTATGATGCATTCTATCTCCCCATACCTTTTTCGGAGCGTTGCCGGATAGAATGGGAAGGAGATCTTGACAATCTGCATTTTTATCACATTCAGATGCGCTTGTACGATCAGGATGTGAAGGTGGAAACATTTTCCAGGGATAATCTGAAGGAATATACCCGGGCGCTTGACAGGGCAAGGCGTTTATTCTTTCATCCTGAGAAGGAATGGAATTATGGGGGTTCTGAGATGTTGTCAGAAAGCGAGCATATACCTGCCCATGAAACGGGAGATCTGTTTCATTTTACAGGAAACAAGGCGATAGAAAGGTTTGAAGTGGAGCTAACTGCAGATAACATGAGAAAAGCACTTCGTCAGGGGATATTAAACATTTATTTTGACGGGGCTTCCGTTCCACAGGTGCAGGCGCCCATAGGGTATTTTTTTGGTACTGGTCCGGGGATTGATCCTTACAGTTCATTACCTTTTACAGTAAACCCCGACGGATCCATGATATGCAGGTTTGTTATGCCTTTCAGAAAGGAAGTCAGGATAGAAATTGACAATCTCTCCGATCAGGACATTACCGTGGTTGCCTCTTTTCGGTTAAAAGATTATGACTGGGAAGCAGGGGAATCCATGCATCTGAGAGCGCACTGGCGTGCCGATCATAACCTGACATCCTCGGGCGAAAATCCTTTTGACATTCCTTATGTTTTGGGTTCAGGAAAAGGAAGACTGGTGGGAGCTTCAGCTTTCATTATGAATCCTTCACGCGTGCCCACCAGTTGGGGCAACTGGTGGGGAGAGGGTGATGAAAAGATTTTCATCGATCAGGATAAAATTCCCTCCATTTTCGGAACCGGTTCGGAAGATTATTTTAATTATTCCTGGTCCTCGAGAGCCATATTCGATCATGCTTTCTGCGGTCAGCCACGAAATGACGGTCCCGGAAACAGGGGCTTTGTCACCAATTACCGGTATCAGATTCTGGATGATGTGCCCTTTGAAAACCGGATCGATTTTTATATGGAGCTTTTGTCACATAGCGAGGTTCCCGGTTTTTCCTACAGCCGGATTGCCTATTTATATGCCTTCCCGTACTTCAATGATGATCACAGGGAAGTTTCAGAGGAGGATGTGAAGATGCCTGAATTACCTGCCTGGAATCGTGCCCGGGCAGACTTTGGCGCTGCCAATTCGCTTTTCTATGAAGCAGAAACATTGGTTGAAGATCCGGCAAAGATTTCGATTGAAAAGGGATATATATGGACAAAAGGGAAATATATGCTTTGGAGATCCAATAATGAAGGGGAGTCATTGAAACTGAATATTCCGGTGGTTAAGGATACTACGGTGAATATTGCCCTGACTGCTGCCCATTCACCTAACAGTGGGAATATTTCAGTCGTGGTTGATGGTAGGGAATTAAAATTTGAGAACGAACCGTTAGTTGACTTGCATCAGGAGCAGGCACTGGTTTCCCGAAATCATGTTTCTCAAACCATTGAGTTGGAAGATGGCCTTCATGAGTTGGTTATTGAAAACCGGGAAGGTGGCTCAAATTTAATAGGCATCGATTTTATCTGGGTGAAGTATTAACCTGGAGGAATGGCATGAGATTTATTTTGAGTGATTCAGGATAAAGAAGTTTTGCAAAAAGTTACTTTTTATTGAATACAAATGATCATTTTTATACTCTAATTTAAAAGATTCATCTCATATGAAGGTGTTGCAACCATTTATAAACTGTTTTCTTTTCCCTGTTCTCATTCTTTTTTTGAGTACGGCTACCTATTCGCAGATTACCAAAGAAGATTACCGTAAAGGCAGGTCCCTGAGCAGGTATAATGGTCTGGTTTACCATGCCAACGTGGAGCCTTCCTGGATCAGAGATACCCATCACTTTTGGTATAAGGTTCACACGCATAAAGGCGATGAGTATTTTCTTGTAGATGCCGATAAAAGAACAAAAGAACAGGCTTTTGATCATGAAAAACTGTGTGAACAGTTGAATGAAGCAACGGGCGGAGCCCTGGAGCCTTATTCTCTTCCCCTGGAAAGTTTATTATTTAATGGAGATCGTGATAAAATGGTATTCAAGCTTGATAATGCAAGGTGGAGCTATGATTTGTCTTCCCAATCGCTTAAAAAATTGAAAGACATTGAAGATAGAGATCGCAGCCATCCCAGAACTTACTGGGGCACAAGCCGGAACCATTTGGGGAATTCTCCTGTAGCTTCCCCTGATGACAAATGGGAAGCATACATTAAAGATTATAATGTATGGATCAGGAACACCACTTCAAAAGCCACATACCAGCTAAGCTACGATGGCTCAGAAGGAGATTTTTATTCTTCTTACATCCGATGGTCGCCTGATT
>JAGXLC010000468.1 GCA_018334875.1 Bacteroidales bacterium
GCTTACCAAACCTATGAAGCAGCAAGAGTATTATCTGATAATAGCTTTTGGAATTCCGCTGTAAATAGACTTTATTATTCAATATTTTTTGCTGCCAATGCTTTACTTGTATTGAATGGAATAGAATTGTTTATTTCACTTGAAAAGTATACCAGTATTTCAGTTCAAAAGTATACCATTTTTCGATACCATGTGAATAATTTGTTTTGGTTTTAATCCTTTTAATCGCGATTAAAAGGATTAAGGCGATTTGTTGTGGTCCATTTTTCATTCGATTTAACGGGTTCATCTATTTTTCCTGCCATTTTTTGGTTTCTTTGGCCCTGTAAGATGTTCCATTCATATTGATTATATAGGCCTTATGAGTGAGCCTGTCAACCATAGCAGCCGTTAATACCGGATCACCAAATATTTCACTCCAGCGGTCAAACGACAAATTGGTGGTTATGATGGTCGATTTTCTTCCGGCCCGTAGAGAAAGATGGCTAAACAGCAGTTCCGCACCTTCTTTGTCAAAGGATATATAACCGAATTCATCACAGATGACCAGATCAAATTTTTCAAATCTTGATTCCAGGGTCCTCAGGGTTTTCTGTGAACGGCATTCCTTGATCTGGGTAATTAACCGGGGGACAGTTGTGAAAAGGACCTTAAAATCTTCCATACAGGCTTTTATTCCCAGTCCGATTGCCAGGTGGGTCTTGCCGGTTCCCGGATTACCGGCCAGTATGATGTTTTGCCCAGAGCTTATGAATTCCAGGGTTTCTATACTGCCGATCTTTTCCTGTCCCTCCTTGGGCAATTCTTCTACTTTGAGATCCTGTAGATACTTCTTATATGGGAAACCGGCTTGTCTTATCCTTGCGGCTTTGCGGTTTTTAAGCCTGCTGTGAAATTCATCTTCCAATAAGGTGAGCAGATATTCTTCATAACTGTTTTTCCCTTTTATGGCCTTTTGGGCATGGGAATGGTAATTCTGCCGGATAGCCGGAAGGCGAAGTTCTTTTGTATATTCTGTGATTTTTCCTTTTGTGGTCACGGGTATCATTGTTTTCTCAGATTAGATGATGGTTAGTTCAATAGATTGTTATATTCCCTCAGTTGTCTGTTGGCATAGTCAACAATGGGGTCATGCTTACCCGTTCTAACCGGGGGTGGTATCTGCTCTTTTTGCATGCTTAAAGCCTTTATTTTGTCCAAAGAGATGTCACCCGGACATATGCCTTTCAGCCGGTCTATGACTTTCTCTATAGCCGTAAATTCGTATTGATGCTCCCGGGCAAAAAGTAAGAGTTCCACAAAATCCCTGGGAGCCTTTTTGAAATAATTTTCATATACGGCCTTTACATTGTCAGGGGCGGATTTTAAAGCTTGCGAGCCTGCCAGGGCACCCGGCTTGTAGCAAAGGGTGCCAAGGTAATGATCCAGTACAATGTGCCATCCGTGGCGCTCGTATTGCCGCTCATGCACACATACTTTGTTGCTGTGATGGTAACATATCAATTTTTCAGGGTAGATCTTTATATCAACCATCTTTCCTACCAGGTGGTCTGGTACGCTATAACGGTTCGTGGAATAGCTTATGGTTGAATATTTGTCAACCCTTGATTGATCAAGGATGGCGCAATCAAACTTTGGTGGAGCCGGGTATAAAAAGGCTTGTTCCTGGTTGAACAGCTCCAGGGGCCGTTTTCCTTTGGTGAAACGGTTGAAATAAGAATTAAGCCGGTTGCAGGTTGCTAAAAGCCACTTGTTGGCCTCTTCCAATGAAACAAAACTGTCTTTTTGGGAGAATGCCTTTCTGCGGATATATTCAACACTTCGCTCTACATGGCCTTTCTCATTGCCTTTTCTGATGTTGCAAAAGCGAAAATCAAAGTGATAATACAGGGAAAGTTTCAGCAACGCCTCGGTGGGCTCTTTTTCGCCGGGGCCAACAAACTTTCTGATGGCAACCCGCATGTTGTCATATACCATGGTCCTGTAGACACCTCCTATAAAATCAATAAAGTGTACATGGGCTTGCTGAAAGGATGTCGTATCCTGGCGATAAAACAACATGGCAAACCGGTAATTGCTCATGGCACCGGTAAAGACAGCCATGTTTACCGCTCTGACCTGACCGTCAATGATCAGTTTGACTTCGCCCCAGTCAAATTCACAAACTTCTCCGGGCTCATATACCTGGCGAATATAGGCTTCTTTTTTCTTGCTGCTCTTTTCACTGATGTAATTGCAAACACTTGTATAGCCAATATCAAAACCTTTGGCGTGTAGATGCTCCAGAATATCAATTTTCTTAAGCGTTTGCTTGTGAAGCCCTTTGCTCTTTTTCTCCTCATTGAGCTGGAGAAGCCGGTCAATCTCCACGGCGATCTCAAAGGTCAACCTACGTTTACCCCGGTTATGGCTGTTGTATTGAGGCCTTGTTACCAGTTCCTCAATAAGCTCTTCATCGGGCTTTTCAGAGGAAATTACAGCATCCCGGGCTTTACGGTATTCTTGTATATACCTGCGGACGGTGGCGCGGTTAATTTGCAACTCCCTGGAGATCTTTCTCTCGGAATCGCCTCGGCGATAGTAACGCAGGATGATTTCTTGTTTTTGTACCATGCTTATCATGTTTTTTCCTTTGAAGATTATTTTCTCTCCAAAGATACGTATCGATAAGTGGTACACTTTTCAATTGAAATATGGTACGGTTTTCAACCGGTATATACAGATAACGCCTCCAACAAGGATCCCGAAAAGGAACAACAAAAGCTCTATGAAAAAATCGGTCAGCTCCAGGTCGAGGTTGATTTTTTAAAGAAAGCCTTGTCGTAAAGAAGTCCTTAGCTGAACGCAGAGCGCTGGCAGATAAAAACCACAGCAAGCTAAGCATGGCAAGGCAGTGCCAGTTACTGGGTATTCACCGCAGCGGTGTGTATTACAAGCCAAGACAGGAGAAGCCGTTAAATTTAGAACTCATGGAACTGATCGATAAAAAGTACCAGGAAAAGCCTTTTTGGGGTATTCCAAGGATGACCACCTGGTTGAAGCCCCC
>JAGXLC010000469.1 GCA_018334875.1 Bacteroidales bacterium
TCATTCAGGGAATCATCCATCCGGTCAATCGGGTCGTGGCATTCTGTCACAGGAGGCTCTTCCAGATTATTGGAAGGGAGGTAAGTCAGGAGCTTTCTGATCAACAGCAGTCCTTCCTCCTCGTTTTCAACCTTAAAATGGGAAACCCCAGATTTTGAGGAATGAACATCGGCTCCCCCCAGATCTTCTATGGATATTTTTTCCCCTGTAACGGTTTTAACCACTTTCGGACCCGTTACAAACATGTAACTGGTATCTTGAGTCATCATAATGAAATCGGTAAGTGCCGGAGAATAGACAGCACCACCGGCACAAGGGCCAAAAACCGCAGATATCTGGGGGATCAGTCCGGAAGCAAGTATGTTCCGTTCAAAAATCTCAGCATAGCCGGCAAGACTGGTCACTCCCTCCTGTATCCTGGCCCCTCCGCTGTCGTTGATGCCAATCACAGGGGCTCCCATCTTCATTGCCTTATCCATCACTTTTACAATTTTCTGAGCGAAAGATTCGGATAAGGAACCACCAAACACGGTAAAATCATGGGAAAATACATACACCACCCTTCCGTCAATGGTACCGGTGCCTGTTACCACACCATCGCCGAGGACCTTCTTCTTATCCATTCCAAAATGGGTGCACCGGTGAGTGACAAACATATCGAATTCCTCAAAGCTTCCTTCATCCAAAAGAATATCTATCCGTTCACGGGCTGTTAACTTGCCTTTTTCATGCTGCTTCCTGATTCGTCTTTCCCCGCCTCCCAGTTTGGCTTCGGCTCTGAAATCGATCAGTTTTTTTATTTTATCTTCTTTGCTCATAAAAACTAATGGGTGTTAATTCTGGATTTGTCTTCACAAAGTTCGATGAGCGTACCGTTTGTCGATTTGGGATGTAAAAATGCAATGTCCAGCCCTTCAGCACCTTTTCTCGGTTGCTGATCGATCAGCCTGAGCCCGTTCTCTTTTGCATACTCGAGCTTTTCTTCTATATTTTCAACGGCAAAAGCGATATGATGCACCCCCTCCCCTTTCTTCTCAACAAATTTACCAATGGGTCCTTCAGGATCCGTGGATTCCAGAAGCTCAATTTTGCTGTCGCCCACCTGAAAAAAGGCTGTTCGAACCTTTTGATCCTTTACCTCTTCAATATTATAACATTGCAATCCCAAAACTTCTTCATAGAAACGGATCGAGTTATCAAGGTCTTTAACTGCAATTCCAATATGTTCAACATGTGTTGGATTCATAATTCTACTGATTTTTTATACAAAACTACCTAAATTCTTGTAAATTAAATTATGATAAAAATCAAAAAATTTAATTTTTTAGGCGCTTACCGAACTAATCCTTGCTTTTTGGGCAAAACCTGCCCGGTAAGGCACTGTGTTTTTTAACATATGCCCTCTTGCACCCTTAAATTAAAATATCTATTTTTATTCAAGAATAATTCGGGTTAGGAGTTAAACCTTGGTAAATTCACTGTTGATAAAAAATGTCATCCTCATGCCCATAAAAGAAGCAACCATCAGATTTTATGAGGAATTAAACGATTTTCTCCCGGAGGATAAGAAGAAGAAAGATCTGATGCTTCAGTTCTACAATGCTCCTTCGGTAAAAGATGCCATTGAATCGTTCGGCATCCCCCATACAGAAGTGGATCTCATTCTTATTAACGGAGAGCCTGTACGATTTGACAACAGGCTCAAGGCCAACGACCGGGTATCCGTATATCCCAAATTTGAATCCTTCGACATCACCAAAATCTCCAAATTAAAAGGCCGACCCCTTCGTACAATCCAATTTATTCTGGATGTCCATCTTGGCAAACTTGCCAGGTATCTGCGACTTTGCGGATTTGATACGCTTTACGACAACCATTACGAAGACCACACCATTGTCAGAATATCTTCCGAAGAAAACAGAATTATCCTAACCCGGGATATAGGAATACTCAAATATGCCGAAGTCCGGCACGGATACTGGCTGCGCTCCGATCAACCTCAGCAGCAGCTAAAAGAGGTGATCAAACGATTCGATCTGAAAAACCAGGTGCGGTTATTTACCAGATGTATGGAATGTAACGGAACGATCGGGAAAATAGATAAAAATAAGATCCGGCACCAATTACTAAGTGGTACCCAAAAATACTACCAGGAATTTTTTCGGTGTACACATTGCGGGAAAATATACTGGAAGGGTTCCCACTACCAAAATATGATGGAGTTTATCCAAAAAATCTTACCTCTCTTATTTTTTAAAGTATTTATAATAGAATTTCTCCTTATGCACGATATCCTGGAGGGATTTTCGCTTTGACTTGTGTCTTTCGGTGTCAGGCTTACTTGCCGGATATCCTACAGGTATCATAGCAATAGGTTCCATTCCTTCAGGTAATTGTAGGATTTTAGCGCATTTCAGCACATCGAAATTACATATCCAGCACGTACCGAGCCCAAGGTCGGCAGCGGCAAGGGTAAGATGATCCACTGCAATGGCCACATCAATGTTGGTATGGTTTTTTCCGTCAGCTCTGAACCAGGCACTCTTGTGATCGCCACAGGCTACAATAATCAGTGGAGCGGCATTGATCCAGTCACGTGCATAGCATGATTTGACGCGTTCAAGATTTTTCGGTTCTTGTATGACCACAAAATGCCATGGCTGCAAATTTTTAGCGGATGGTGCAAGCCTGGCAGCATCCAGAATCTGCGTGATTGTATCTTCTTCAACCTTTTTCTCGAGGTAATTCCTGCAGGAGTACCTTGTTTTTGCTATATCCAGAAAATCCATAACTAAAAATATCTAATTATTTGACATGAATTGTATAATCAAAAATTTTCACCTCGTCCCCCCGCCTTACTTTTGCCCTTTTTCTGTTTTCAGATTTTCCATTAAGCTCCACAAGGCCGTCTTCTACCATATTTTTAGCCTGTGCACCGCTCTCAGCAATATTCAGGGCCTTAAGCAATTTGATCAGTTCAATGTAATCCGTATCCGGTTTCAGTTCAAATTCCATCAGGAAAAAAATTTTTCTGGGCTTACAATAC
>JAGXLC010000470.1 GCA_018334875.1 Bacteroidales bacterium
ATAGGGTAAAAATACGCCATTGCAAAATCAGGTATTTTTACCCTATTCTTTATTCCTTTTTTACCGTAGAGGTTGATTACAGTATCTGTTTGTCTATAAAGTCAAAGAGATTTGAAAGAGTCTCGTCTAGAATGTTCGCTGGCAAGGCTTGCGAGTTTTGAATGCCAAATGTAGAGACGTACGGCCGTACGTCTCTACCAGATTTAATTGACTGGCATGAAAAACGAGCGTAACGCAGCCAGCGGATATTATAGACAGACTCTAATTAATACTGAGCCAGTATTTCCCTGAACGGGCCATTGGGATAGATACCTTCTTCATCTTCAGAAAATTCAGGCTTTAATCGGTTCACAAAATACATGTCGATATCCTCCGCGGTATTTTTTATCCTGATCTTTCCCCTGTAGGTAAATTCGAAATAATCCCTGAGATATTCATAAGTCGCACTGGAAACATTGACCTTTCCTACCTCACTTGTTTCCTCCATCCTGCTGGCTATATTCACGGTATCACCCCATATATCATAGGCAAATTTTTTACTTCCAATTACCCCTGCCATCACTTCACCGGTATGGATTCCTATTCGTAATTTCCAGGGTTGTTTACCCTGTGACCTTTTTTTCTCGTTGAATTTTGCTACACATTTTTGTATTTTCAGGCATGCCAGTGTTACATCGAACGGATTGCTGTAATTTTTTAAAGGCAATCCCCCGGCACACATATACGCATCCCCCATGGTTTTGATCTTCTCGAGGTAATGGTTTTCAATGATTTCATCGAATTCGCGGACATAACGATTCAGCTCGGTAATGAGTTCATCTACCTTCATGGATTTGGTAAGCGTGGTGAAATTTTCGAAATCAGCAAACATGACGGTGGCCCGCTTATACTTTTTTGCCTTCGCTTTTCCTTTTTTCTTCAATTGTTCGGAAATCTCGAAAGGAAGTATATTGGCCAGTAATTCCTCTGTTTTTTTCTTTTCTATGTAGGGTTCCGTAATATCTGTTTCAACGGCAAAGATTTTGTTTAGTTTGCCGTCTTCTTTGTAAGTGGGGGTTAGGGTGGTCTGAATCCATTTTTTAATCCCTGATGGAGTTTCTATCTCATGTTCAAATGTCAGTCCTTTTTCCCCTTTCTCAAATTTATCCTGTGCCATTTGAAAACCCTTGCTGGCCGGGGAAAATATGTCGTGTCCAAACCTCGATAAGTAGACCTCAAAAGGATACTCATAGATTTCCTCAAAACCTTCATTAACCCATTCAGCCTTACCGTCGGGATATAGCGAGAGTACCGCGTTAGTGGTAGTGTTCGCTTCCGGTTCTTTTTCAATGGGATGTTCCCTGTTTATATATGCCTCCTCAACCATAAACATGTATTTATTAATGTGTGGTTAAAGATACGTTGGCTGAACCGGAATTCAAATCCTTTTTTTATGAGTATTTCTGATTATTTGATGAACGGAAAATACTGTGATGTGGATGCCTGCAAAAGTCTGAGCTTTCGACTAACAGAGAGGTTGAAGTTAATGATTATTCAGGTGATTATTCAGATAGTCAGCAAACCGTTCGCTGACTCCTTCTCTCTGGCTGATATATGCCTGTTTAACCTTGTCTTTATTTTCGTCATGCCATCTGCATCCCTTATCGACATCAAATTCCAGCCGCCCATTTCCTTCATGTTTCAGGTAAATCCCAGGTCCCTTAACCGCGAAGTACACTGCAGCCAGATCCCAGCTTGGCCGCTGATCGTCGAGGGTTTTTCGGCCATTGTTCCAAAGCCAGTCGCGGTAGGCAGTGCGGACAATATTCCCCGGAGGCGTATGCTTCAATGATTTCCCGGTCATCACGTTGTTTCCGGCATCGATATAATACACCGGTGCCGGGAAGTTTTCCACCAAATATTTGGTGTATTGCGCTGTACCATTAAAGAAAAAATTCCAGTCTTTTGTATAGCGTTGTTCCTTATTTTTGGCTCCAAGTGCGCCGAGAGCAACCCAGCGTTTTATCTTCTTTTTTATAAGTTCTGCTCCCGTCAGGGGAGAAATATCGTCTGGTTCGGAAGTTAGCAGATCATAAAGCCCTTTTGTATGACCGACTGTGATGTATGTTACGCTGTTTTTTCCCTGCTGGACCAGCAATTTGCGGTTTAGTCTGGTTTGTTCCATAGCATCCCGGTTGTGTACGATGGTGTTATGAAAAGCTGCCGTATCTTTTGCCAGTTTCTCTGCACCCATCTTATCGATGGAGTCGCCAACCTGATTTTCATGGGTTGCACCTACCGGAATATCACCCCTGCCATATTGGATGTTAATGGCCTGAACAATTCCTGCTCCAAAGGGCACTTTACCGGAGCTGTAAATGCATCCCAGAATTTCAGCCTGGTCCATATCCGCATAGGCATGCAACAGGGCCAGGGCTCCGGCATCGTCGCAGTCAGAACCCATATCTGTGTCGAAGATGATCTTTTCGGGACCCTCCCGATCAGAAGATGGACCTTCCGATTGACAGGATAAAAGGAGGAGAATGGCAAAAAAAGTCAGTAGGGCAATGGTTTTTTTCATGGTAATGTATAATGTGGTTATGAAAATACAAATCAATTCTCGTCAAAAATACTTTTTTGATGAAATATGGAGCTTTTATCAAGAAAATTTTCGGCAGTAAATCCTTTCTTTATAACAAGGGCTTCAACCATTTTATTTCTGAGATTTTCAGTTGAGCCAACATGATAAAAATGATCATGGATTCTAATATCATGTCCTTTCCAGAATTCATTTATATGATTATTTGATCTGTATTTATTTTCTTTCCACATGGATAATGCAAATCCTGAATTTAATCTACTTACTTTTTTCACAAGTTCCAATGCTTCTTTGTCTGACCAGGAATTGTAATAGTTTGTATTTCTTCCAATATAAGGGGGGTCCATATAAATGAAATCTTCTTCTTTGGCCATTGAAAGCGTCTCATTGAAATCCCAGGCTTTAAATTGCCACTCAGAATTTCTAATGTAGTCACTAACCCATTTTATTTGATT
>JAGXLC010000471.1 GCA_018334875.1 Bacteroidales bacterium
GAGGCTTAGTAAAGATCCCTGCATATTTTATATGCACAGCGGAAACAGTAGAGGATCAAATGGAGTGTGTAGGATATTGTCCCTGCACTGAAAAAGAGCGGCTGGAAACATGCCATCCAGCGGAGGAATTTTCTTGCAAACATTGTGAATGTGGCTGTAGTGATATTTGCACTTTTAAGGTACCATCTCTTGACACGGCAACCAAAATATGATTCAATATTTGCACCATCTACGAAACCAGAGTGGCGCCTGGTGGAGATGGTCAAACGAAAAGGGGACAAAATGACGACACAAAACATATTGTTTTTAACAATAATCCGGTTTTTTGCTGGGTGCATCCGTTCCCTTTCGGGTGCCGCCAGCACCCTTTGTCGTCAGGGTGCATCCAGTAATTTGCCGGATTTTCTATTTTAAGGAGATAATCATGGGACACTTTATTTTTTGCGTGCTGCATCTGCTGGCGATTTTGTTTGGTGTGGTGGGGCTGATTATTACCGTGCCGCTGCATTTGATTTATTCGGCGACGAAGAAGTAACTGAAAAATATGTCAATTACAGGAGGATATATACTTCAACCCCGGAAGGTTGATGAATCTGAGATTATGCACGAACCTCCGGTGGTCCGGGAGCTTTGGTTTTATCTGCTACGCCGAGTCAACCACACTGACAACGGTAAATACAAGCGGGGTATGGGGTTTTTCAACTTGGGGGATATTCAAGAGGCTCTGCATTGGTATTCAGGATACCGGAAAATGAAATATTCAAAACCACAACTCACGAAATCTTTACGGAAGTTACGCGAAAGAAACATGGTGGAAACGGCGAAAGCAACACATGGAGTTTATGTAACTATTTTAAATTATAACTATTACCAAGACCCCAAAAATTATGGAAGCAACGCCGGAGAACAAACGGAGGAAACACGGAGGAAACAAAAGGGTCACACTAAGAACAAGAATGACAAGAATGAAAAGAATGAAAAGAATAAGTCCCCTAGCGGGGACTCGTCACCGAATCAAGATTCGGAGACTGCAACCACCCTTTCGGAATGTCCTCATAAAAAAATAATCGAAATATATCATAAAGAATTGCCAGAACTGCCAGCTGTCCAGGTATGGGGTGATGCAAGTCGGGGGAATCTGAAAGCCAGGTGGCGAGAAGATCCCGCCAGGCAGTCACCGGAATGGTGGCATTGGTTTTTTTGTGAATATATCCGCACGTCAGATTTTTTAATGGGGCGTGTAAAAGAATGGCAGGCAAGTCTTGACTGGATTGTAAAACCTAAAAATTTTCAGAAGATTATGAATGGACTTTATATAAATAAGGGCGGCGGTCTCAGCCAAAAACGAAGAGAAACCGCCCGTGCATTATCTAATTTTATCGAGAACGGAGGCGACACATGAACAAAGAGGAACGAAAAGAATTAGCTGAAATTCTTTATGGCCTGGCCGGGAACTTTGGCGATTCTGTAGATGATCAAACAGCAAAAATATGGGCCAGAGGTTTCGAGTTTGAAGGTATTACGATGGACCAGATCAAGGCGGCAGCAATGCGAATTTTAAAAACCCGTACCATATCGAAAATGCCTACGTTTGCGGAATTTCTGGAAGCAATAAACGGTTCCAAAAAAGATAATGCCCAGGCCCAGGCCGATATCGTATTCGAAACCCTCCGCAGAAACGGGGCCACCAGTGAGCCGATATTTGAAGACCCGGTTACAAATCATCTAATGTCAACCCGCTGGAAATGGAAAAATTGGGCCTCAAGCGTGCTTGAAGACGAAATCAAGTGGTGGCGCAAAGAGTTCATTGAGGCGTATCAGAGCTATGCCGCGAACCCGGAAAACGTGGAGCAGGTGCAGAAGTTGACCGCACCGCAGCGGCTGCAGAAACTTATATCCGGGATCGGCGACGAGAATCCCGAAAAACAGGAACCCGCATTAATCGAGGAAGAACAATGTCAGAAATAATATCAATCCAGATGGGGAATAAGTTCAATGACGTGATCCGGCTCGATGAATACAATGAGCAGATCAGCGTGGTTTCGGCACGCGAAGGCAAGGACGGTAAGACATATCCGCAGTGGGTTTTTCCGCAGGACCGGGATCGAAAGCCGCGGGATAAGGCAATACCGCTTAAAGTCACGCTTGGGGACCGGGAAACTGCGGCAAGGCATTTGCGATATTTGGCCGATGTGCTGGAAGCGAAGACGCCGGAGCCGGACCAGCAGCAGGGCGGCCAAGTTGATGACAACAGCGATCTGCCGTTTTGATATAGCCAATAAAATTAATAACATAGAAAGGAGCAACAATGCAGATAGCACTTTCAGAAGAAACCAAAAAAATTATTAAACAAATAGCCAGGCAACTGAAAATATCAGAGGCTGAGGCCATTGAACTTGCCATTCAACAATGGCATGAATTGTGGGGAAATTAAAAAATGATTGAAATGAATGAGCGACCAGTTTGCAATTTTGGAGTCCCGGAAAAATATGTCGGGCTGTCATATGAATGTGAATTTTGCAGGAAAAAGCATAAATGTAGCCAATACATTATGAGTAAACAGGTCAGGGAAAATGATGTTCCGTGCATGTCGGAGGAATTAGAGATGGAAGAAGAATTTTGTGATATATGTGGGGAAAGATGTGGCGGTGAAGGGTACAGAGGGCCTGGCGAAGTTCTCTGTAATAAGTGTGCCTGTGAAAAATATGATCAGCCGGCCCCGCCAGAGGAGGAGGCGGAAGAGCTGGCTCGCCAACATTGGTCATACGTGGAAGGAATAATCGTAAGGGCAGATCCGGAAATCGGCCCGGGAGAGTTGGATATGATTAAATATCATTTCCTGACAGCCTTTAAGCAGGGCCATAAATATGGCAGAGAATATTCCATAGATCATCCTGTAATGAATTGAGAGGCCATACAGTAAACGATTGGGGGTAAAGTAGGGTTACCCCCTTATGAAAAGGAAAAAGAGAGGCTGAATGTGTCAAAAAATAATAATAGAGCTGCCGATCCCATTGCCGACCTGGAAC
>JAGXLC010000472.1 GCA_018334875.1 Bacteroidales bacterium
ATTAATTATTTCATCAGGCAATTGTTTGGCCCTTATGTCCACAGGCATTCCCGGCTGATTATCTGCGATCAAGCCAAACATCTTATGCCAGAAAGCCGGCATCTCCTCTGTGGTAAGACCTGATTCCGGGTGCATACGGAATTGAATTTTATCAATTTCCGGGAAGACCTTAAGAAACTTTTCAAAAGCCTTTAAAGTATAAGCAGACAAATTTTCGCTATTAAGTCCACTGACCCGTGCTTCAGCTCCTTCCTCTTCCTCGGCCAGGCCCCCGTCTTGAACACCTCCCCGGTATATATGATCCCAGATGCCCACCGTAATTCTTATTCCACGTTTATGGGCCAATTCGATCATTTTGTTGAATGCCTCAATGTTTTTCTTTTGTTGCTCATGGTTTATATTAGCCATTTCAACATCTGGGAAACCTTCAGTATTAAAAAAATAGGGGTAAGGAGGAGCCAGGAACCCCCCATTCTCATACCCGAAAATAATGGTAAAACTGTTGATCCGGCTCCGGGCCAATTGATCAAAATAGCGTTTCCAGTATTTTTCATTGTAAAGCCGCTTTTCAAACCAGGCTCTTTGCATGGTATAAGTAGAAATTCCTCTTTCTGCCAAATCCGCTTGTTTCCGAATATTACTGACCAGGGCTAGGACATCTTCAGTGATATCCTGTAATCCAATGCGCCTTCCTATATCCAACAATGCATACATTAAACCATTGGCATCTGCGCCACAAAGCACCACTATGGGACTTCCCTGTCTTGTGCTTTTTTTTATGACAAAACCCTCTTTCCCTTTCGGTAACTCCTCTTTCATGGAATTAAGCTGGCTCACAGCCTTATTATTGCCGGAAGCTAAACCTGCAACCAAAAACAAATCACCTTCTGCTCCTTCCAGGGATTTGTTGATTTCAACATCATATTGTTTTGAAATAAGCTGCTCTTTCAGTTTCTCAATACCATGAAGAACAGGAGAGGCCGCCTCTGTTGTATCAGACACTATTACAGCTTTTGGATTGGGAGCACTGCATGAGAGAAGCAATGAGAGTATACTTAACATTAGTATACCACCATAAAGAATCCATCTTTCGTAAGTAAAGATTATAGACCTACCGGGCTTATTAATCTGATAAAAACCACTTTTCATTTTCTTGAATTAATTGATAAACTCTTTTATATCTAATATAATTAGAGAGCTTTTTAACTTACTCTGGGTTTTTAATCCGATAAAGACGAACATGCGCATCTTCTCCAGCGATTGCTACAAGGTCTCCATGGATGTCTATATACTCGATGCTGGCGGCATCAGCTTGAACCTCAGGGTTGCCAACCATTTGCCAGTCGCTCGTACGGTAAACGCGCAGGCGCCCTTCACTATCATCACGACCGCCAGCCATTAGGTAACGCCCGTCGGAACTCCAGGCAACAGCCTCAATGTAAACCAGGGAAGAAAATTGTTTGACTAACGACATATCCCGGACCCGCCAGACAGTTATCTCTCCACCCCCATAGCCGGCACAAACAAGGCGTTCGTCCGGCGAGAAACGTACAGACTTAATGGAAGATGTATTTTGAATAAAACCGTCTCCGGTTTGCTTCCAATCTCGCGTATTATTCAGCTGTACATGACCGTAGTTGCCTCCTAACACCATCAGGTCAGCATTGGTAGCAAAATCAATTGAATTGATAACCGGACCATGGGTTCCCTTTATTTTGCCGTAAGGAACCTGTTTGATCAATTCCCAGGTTTTTGCATTGTAAACCCGGGCAGAGCGATGTGAACCATGAGCAAAAAAACGCCCATCAGGGGATATCATAAGTCCGTCTATCTCTTCTTCTTCTTTAATGTGGCGGACCAATGAGCCATCCGAAAGGTCAAAGATTTTGGCACCATTAAGGTTGCCCCCTAATACCAAAAAGCGACCATCAGGAGTGAATGCAGCACATTCGACTTCCATTGACTTGGTGAGTCCGCCGGAAATGCCGGAAATCTGGGATTCGGAAATACTGCTGATTTCCTCATCAGTAATGTATGTAAAAGTTTGTTCTATAGTACCATCGGCTGCATTGAGGACAAAAGCTTTTCCCAGTCCATTGGCGGTCACCAATAACTTGCCATCGGCGGAGAACTCAACAAACTCAGCTGTAATACCATCTTCCACATCACCGATAGCTTCACCAGGTTCCCAACGAGAGTCCGTCTGGGTACTCCATATAGGTTCCAGGGAAAAGGAAGCGCCACCACCGGCTGTTGCTCTGCTTTGGCCATCCTGGGCATAAGCAAAAGATACAGTTAAACAAATGAGTACTGTAAAAACCAGAATATTATTAATTACTTTCATATTGATCTTCTTATAATTGTTCTTAAAATCACAGGCTTTATTTAAACATAAACCTCTAAGTTAAAATTATGAAAAGGGATTTAGCCCGAATAATTCAAGAATTATTCCTGTCTCCGACAGCTACTAAGGTTCACTAAAATTTTTTTCAAAAATTTAATTTCACCTAAGTCGGGGTTAACAAGGGTTTAAAACAAAAAAACCAAATATCTTACTTTCAATTTTCTCTGGAAAGATACAAAAAAATACATCACAAACAAATTTTTATACCAATCTCCTGCAATTTACAAAATTAGATAAAATCAATAGAAGTACCCAATGATGAAGGTTTATGGGAGTAACCTGCAAACCAATGAAAAAAGATTGTTTGTAGCCTTAAGAATGCCGCTGAGCATACAAATGATAAAAATTATCTTGAGGGGGAAATTTTTTTGTTTTTCTTTATCATGGTAAAGGTGAATGCTCAGCAGCATCTACCTGTCCCGAAACAAGAAAGGATCTCGGAGATAAGCGATATGCTTCTCGATGAACCCCAAGGCCTGGGGGTGCCAATCCAAAACCGTGAGGTATGGGATCAAATGGCCAATTCTGAAAAAGCAGAAGGCATCATTTCACGGGCGGAAAAGTATAAGGACAAACCTACTCCGCAGATAGACAAAAAGTTATTGAAGTCTTCTTCCCT
>JAGXLC010000473.1 GCA_018334875.1 Bacteroidales bacterium
GCGGTTGATCCTGAATGGATGGCGGAAGTAAAGGATCTGTTGGGAGATAAATGGCATAATCCTTCAGAAGCCCCCGTGCCTCCTTATTTACCTGATAATAAAACTACCCGGGAGAATATTGCCTTGCATTACGATAATATTACTTATACGGATAGTTTATCCGGCATTGTTTTGGATAAACTTGAAGAGGCAGGGCTGGCAGAAAACACCATTGTTTTTTTCTGGGGGGATCACGGCTGGGGTTTGCCACGAGGTAAAAGGTGGCTTTACGAGTCGGGTGTAAAAGTACCTTTCGTCATAAGGGTGCCTGATAAATATGAACATTTATTAAGAGACGGACAAAAACCTGGCACAAAAACCGATGAATTGGTTTCATTTGTGGATTTTGCTCCTACCATGTTATCTTTGGCCGGTATTTCTATCCCTGATTATATGCAAGGTCAGGCCTTTTTGGGGAAACATAAAAAACCACCCCGGGACTATGTATATGTTTATCGCGACCGTGCGGATGAAACTTATGATAAGATGCGGGGTGTGATTACAAAAGATTTTCTGTATTTACGCAACTACAGGCCATATCTCCCTTATGTCCAAACCATCAGGACTATGGAAACCCACCCTGTAATGCAGGATCTACGGGAGATGCATAAAGGAAATCAGCTAAGTGAAGCCCAAAGCAAATTTTTCCAATATCCCAGGCCTGTTGAAGAATTGTATGATTTGGAAAGTGATCCGCATAACCTGAATAACCTGGCAGAAAACAGCGACTATGAGAATAAATTGGAAAAGTTAAGGGCAAAGCACCTGGAATGGATGAGAAGCATCAACGATGTGGGATTAATTCCTGAGCCCATATTTGACATAATGAAATGGCCTGAAGGCAAATGGCAAAGAACAGGAAAACCCTATTTTGAGTCGGAATACAGAAATTATATGGACGGTGGAAATATCGAAATGTCCATTAAATGTCCCACACCGGAGGCTTCCATTGTATGGAAATACGCGGGAAGCGACTCCTGGCGTCTCTATGATGATCAGCCGATTGTGGTGGGCCCTGATCAGACGTTACAGGCCAAGGCCAGCCGTTTGGGATTTTATACCAGTAAGGTGGCGTCGTATCAACTGGGAGATCCGTTGACCAAAACCAAAGACCCGGCTGCAAATCATATACCATGGCAGAAAAAGGTTGACGACCAGTTGATCAATAAGATCCTGGAGGTAAAGTCACTGGATTATCAAGAGGAAGATAACCTGAAAACATATTACCAATATCTGGATTCCGAAGAAGCAACAGTTCGCTATTGGGCTACCATGGGCATCCGGAATCACAGCAATACGGAAGAAGAAATCAGCAAGGCCACGGACCAATTCCTGGCACTGACACAGGATGAGTCTTATGCAGTAAGGATAGAAGCAGCTCATGGACTTTGCAAGTGGGGTAATTATGATGTAGGTTTGTCTGTTTTAAGAAACGCACTGGATCACCGCCAGGAAGCCGTCCGGGTTTATGCGTTAAATGTACTGGATAAAATGGGTGAAAAGCCCCGGAAGATTTTACCATTTCCTAAAATTCCACTGGGTACCGGAAGTGAATATTCACACAGACTCTATTCACGGATATTTAAGCGTTTAGGCATAACGCCCGAGGAACTGGATTATGCCACCCCTGACCAGGTTCAGAATATTCGAAATACTTACAATACTATCGTTTTAGATAATTTGTGGGATTATAACTTTAAATAGTTTCTTTTCTTTAATTTTTGGGTTTGGGTTAGGTTGAGAACCTCCTTTCTTATAACTGGAAAGGGGGTTTTCTTTTTTTGAAGATGTAATTCAAAGCCACATAGAAAACAAAATTCGTCTTTATCCGTGCATCCGTGGCTTCCAGTAACTCCGGATTGATTTGTAATGTTTTGATGAAACCGATCTTTTTTTTATATTTGAGTAGGGTCTAAAAAGGTTTTTTTTCGCCACCAAAACACCAAAACACGAACGTTTACCTTCACGAACAGGATGTGGGAGGGTAAGCGGGTGTGAGTAAATTCCACTAAAAATAATATACTGGAAATCTGTTTTTTGTGGTTTTTTAGTGTTTTAGAGTTTTAGTGGCAATCTATTCTTTTTACCCTTTCTTGACTGAACTCATATTTATCGAATAAAACCAACCGGGATATAAAAAAACATAAATTATTAATACAATGAAAAACAGCACATTACTACTTACAGGTTTATACTCTATTGGGGCATTGGCATCCTGCCAGCAGGAAGAAACAAAAAAAGACTTTCCCAATATCGTCATCATTTTTGCCGATGACATGGGATATGGCGATGTTTCCGGGTTAAATCCGGAGGCAAAAACCTACACACCGGCCATTGATGGCCTAATTGAGGACGGACTCACATTTACAGAAGCCCATGCAAGTGCATCCGTGAGCACCCCTTCACGATACGGCCTGTTAACCGGGCGTTATGCATTCCGCAACAAGATAAACGGTGGGAATGTGAATGGATTTGGACCTTCAGTATTTGAACAGGAACGGAGAACAATGGCCCATTTGCTGAATGACGCAGGTTACACCACAGCCTGTGTGGGTAAGTGGCATCTCGGGTTCGACTGGCAGACGGACCCTGAAGGAGAAGTACCCCGCCAAAACCCACAAACCAACTATTCCAATGTGGACTATTCAAAACCCATCGAACAGGGTCCCAATGTTTTCGGTTTTGATTATTCTTTCATACATCCCGCTTCCCTGGATATTCCTCCATATCTATTCCTGGAGGACCACCAGGCCATTGATGATGAGATGATATTGTCATCCGATGTGTATCCCCTGAGACTTGAAGACACAGAATACGCCTGGGATAAAAAGCACACCCAGGAAGATGATATTTATTGGGATAAAGGGGTATGGTGGCGCGATGGCGAGATGGCAAAATCATTCAGAATAGAAGATTGTCAGGGAGACATTGTGGATGAAGGCATACAGTTTATAGAGCGTCAGAAAAACAATAACAAGGA
>JAGXLC010000474.1 GCA_018334875.1 Bacteroidales bacterium
CTAAAAATTGTGTTTTTTAGCAAAGTTTTGCTGCAATTTAAATTCTAACCTGCATTATTCTTACCGCAGCTTTAGCTACAAACAAATTTTTCATGACCTGATGATAGGTATCGTTCTCAAAATTAAATTGCATTTCCGGTTTGAAGAAACAGGTATATTTTTTGTAATATTGCTTTGTATGAAACAAAATAAGCCTACATACGAAGCATTAAAAAAAGAAAAGGACAGGTTGGAGCAACAGGTTCATGCCTTAAAGGAAAACGGGGAACTGCGCATTCTCCTGGATAATATACCCACACAGGTTTGGTATCTTGCGGATGAACAGACCTATGGGGCTGTCAATAAAGCCCATGCCGATTTCAACGGAACCACACCGGAGGAGATGTCTTTTCAGGATCTGTATGATGTTTATCCCAAAGATGTTGCAGAAATTTGCATTCAGGGAAACCGGGAAGTATTTTCTATCGGGAAGTCAATTCAAACCGAAGAATGGGTGCCCAACGCATCTGGCGAGTGTAGGTTGCTTTCCATAGTAAAAAATCCAAAGCTGGATAAATATGGACATGTGGAATATGTGGTGTGTTCTGCGGAAGACATCACCGAGAAGAAACAGACGGAAGAAGCCTTGCAGGAATCCGAGGAGCGATATAAGAATCTGGTGGAGAAAGCCGGAGTAGGTGTTTTGATAGATGACAGGGAGGGAAATTTTCAATATTTCAACCATAAATTTGCTGAACTGTTCGGATATTCTTACGAGGAGATCAAACACCGGTCCATCCCTTCAATTGTGCATACCGATGATCTGGATAAGGTCATGCAGTATCACAACGGGCGCCTGCAGGGCAGGGATGTTCCTTCAAACTATGAATTCAGGGGAGTCAGAAAGAACGGTTCCGTTATCCATCTGGAAGTGGATGCTGTTCCCCTTAGCAATGGAAACAACATTACAGGAACCCGCTCCTTTTTCTGGGATGTTACGCAGCGTAAAATCACAGAAGAAGCATTGAAAAAGGCAAAGGAAAAAGCCGAAGAGAGCGACCGGCTGAAGTCTGCTTTTCTGGCCAATATGTCCCATGAAATACGAACTCCGTTGAATGCCATAATGGGATTTGCGCAATTGCTGAGCAACAAACAGGTTGCTGATGATAAGCAAAACAAGTATCTGGATATTATCCGGAACCGTTCAAATTTGCTTTTGCAGCTTATTAACGACATCGTTGACCTGTCCAAGATAGATGCCAATCAGGTCAGCCTGGAGGAGAAGACTTTTTCGCTGAATCGTCTTTTATCCGAGCTTTACAGTTCTATTCAGGTTAAAATGGAGCATGAAGGAAAATCCCACCTTGATTTCAGGCTAAATAAAGGGTTGAAAGATGTTGACAGCTACATTTATTCAGACCCGAAGCGGCTGGAGCAGATTTTTTCCAATCTGCTGTCCAATGCTTTGAAATATACAGAAAAGGGCACCATTGCGTTTGGATACGAAAAGAAGGATGAAAAAACACTGCTTTGTTATGTAAAGGATACGGGTGTCGGCATTCCGAAGGACAAACAGGAAAAAATTTTCGAACGGTTCAGTCAGGCCGATGAATCGGTAGCCAGAAAATACGGGGGTACCGGCCTTGGTTTGTCCATCTCCAAATCGCTTATTGAAATGCTTGGGGGTGAAATATGGGTTGAATCCGGAAAAAATGCGGGCAGTACCTTTTACTTTACAATACCCTATAAAAAACGAAAAGCTGAGGATACAAAAGTTCCCGAAGAAAAAGGCGGCCGGGATGATTCATGGGAAGGCAAAACCCTGCTCATCATAGAGGACGATTTTTCCAGTATGCAATTGATAAAAGAGATACTCGAACCCACCGGGGTGGTTCTGTTTTTGTGCGAAACAGGGAAGGAGGGTCTGGAAACCTTCAGGGAACACCCGGATATAGATATGGTTTTGCTTGACATTAAGCTGCCTGATGTCTATGGCCTGGATCTGGCCAGGGAGATACGTTCAATGGCTTCCGAAAAATATCTGCCCATTATTGCCCAAACCGCTTATGCCATGTACGGCGATGCCGCGAAAAGTATAGAAGCAGGATGCGATGACTACATCAGCAAGCCCATCAATACCCGTAAGTTGCTGGCGAAAATTGCGAAGTATATTTGAGCCGTGAACCCATCCTTATTTTAATATCAATCGTGATTCAGTTGAAATTAAGTTGGCAAAGGGCAGTTGGCAGTTGGCAAACCAAATACCTCAGTTGGCAGAAGAATGCAAGGGTCATTGGGTTGTTTGACGGGAGTTTGACAAAGCGTTTGATAGGAGTTTGAAAGTCAGTTGGCAATAGGCAATAGGCAGTTGGCAAAATTTGTCAGAATCTTCTGATGGTCATAGCTCAAGGCAACAATTTGACAATGTAACCATTTAGCAATCTGACCGTAGCCTTTCTACTCTTCGCCTTCGCCTTCGCCTCAGCCTCGTAGCCTCCTTTTAGAAAGTTGGCAAGAGACAGGGCTCGAGATACAGTAGTAGAGACGCAATGTTTGCGTCTCGGAGATAAATTTGGCAGGATAACGGTGAATACTATTGATGAGTGAACGGTTTAACTGGATGAAAGAAGTTTGAAAGTCAGTTGGCTAACACTGAATATCTTCAGATATTAGTAAAATTAAAGTGTCATTGATGGGCATTTTGTCGTCATTTGGTGGTCATTGGATGGTTTGACAGGAGTTTGACAAAGAGTTTGATAGTTTGAACAAGAAAAGCTACAGTTGGCAGATAAATAAAAGGGTCACTGGTGGGCATTCAATTGTATCCGCAGATCATCAAACCTGAAACCTTAAACGCTTTGCTTTTTTTGCCGATCTTTCGTTTTCTCGTCTTCTCAGTTCTCGTCTTCCCGTCTTCCATCCGTCGTGCTATCGTGTCCTCGCCCCCTCGTTCTTTCGCTCTGTCGTGCTGTCGTTCTTTCGCGCCGTCGTTCTTTCGTGACTCTAATTGACCCACGCCAC
>JAGXLC010000475.1 GCA_018334875.1 Bacteroidales bacterium
GTTGCCGTCATATTTCAATCTCCGAGACGCAAGCATTGCGTCTCTACTGCTGTGCCCTCGTGCTGTCGTGCTGTCGTTTTTTCGTGCCTCTAATTGACCCACGCCACGGCGTGGCTCTACAAATGCTCTTCACTCGTCACTCACTTCCGTCGTTCCGTCGTGCTGTCGTGCCCTCGTGCCGTCGTGCCCTCGTTGCTGGTTCGTGGGTTATACAGTATGCAGTTCTTTTTGTGATAATATTTAAAAAATATGGACAGCGAATTTTTATTTTGCCTGCTCATGAGTATATTTGAATCATGATGTTCCAAACAACTTTTATCGCTTAAGATTATGAAATCGATACACATTCAAGCCACTGCCGTTTTATTTGCAGGCCTGATTTTGTTTACCGGTTGTAAACAAGAACAAACCTGTTCAGAAAATACACAGGCCCGTTATATTGACACCACCAATCTGGTTCTGCCCCATCAAAGGCAGGTCAATTGGCAACAAATGGAATTTACTGCTTTTGTGCATTTCAACATGAATACTTTTACGAATGTAGAGTGGGGTGAGGGGGATGCAGATCCTTCGCTTTTTAATCCTACAAATTTTGATGCGGAACAATGGGTAAAAGCTTTCAAGGAAGCGGGAATGAAGATGGTGATATTGACTGCCAAGCATCACGACGGCTTTTGCCTTTGGCCTTCCGAACAGACGGATTATACGATTGAAAATTCACCTTATAAAAACGGTAACGGGGATATAGTGAAAGAAGTCTCCGATGCCTGCCGGAAGCACGGTCTGAAATTCGGGTTTTACCTTTCTCCATGGGATCGCCATGAACCCAAATATGGTACGGATGAATACAATGAATTTTACAAGAATCAATTAAGGGAGTTGTTGACCGGCTATGGCAAGGTGCATGAAGTATGGTTTGACGGAGCCAAAGGACCTGATGCAAAGGATATGGAGTACGACTTTCAGGGATACTGGTCCATGGTGAGGAAACATCAGCCACAGGCCGTAATTTTTTCAGATAAAGGACCGGATGTACGTTGGATTGGCAACGAAGACGGAATTGCCGGGAAAACCAACTGGTCGTTGATGGATACAAGTAAAGTAGAAGTAGGAAATGCCGATACCGATTATCTGAATTCAGGCGATCCCAATGGTTCTCGCTGGTTAGTGGGCGAATGCGACGTATCGATCAGCTCCGACTGGTTCTATCATGATGACAGCCGGCTGAAAACCGTTGAGGAGCTTCTGAACATCTATGAAAAGTCTGTAGGCAGAAACGGCCTGCTTCTTTTGAATGTGCCACCTGACCAACGGGGTCTCCTTCCGGAAGCTTATGTGGAACGCCTGCATGCTTTTGCCGATACTGTGGATGAAATTTATAACAAAGATCTTGCTTTGGATGCTAAGGTAAAGCCCTCTGAAGTGCGCACTCCAGAACATTGTTTTTCAGGATCACATCTTACGGATACCAGCTTTTCCACTGTATGGGCACCTGAGCAGGGGACAGTGGAATCCTCTGTGGAGCTGGCTTTTTCAAAATCCATTGCCCCCAGGCGAATACTCATCCAGGAAAACATCAATTACGGACAGCGGGTGAGGGAATTTGCAGTGGATATCCGGCTTAACGGACAGTGGAAAACCGTTCGGAACGGCACAACGATAGGTTACAAGCGGATTATGAAACTGCCTGGTGAGGATATTGACCGTCTCAGGGTTCGCATTGAGGATGCCAAAGCATCACCGGTGCTTTCCAGGATTGCACTTTATTGATCCGGGGACGATATTTGTAAAAAAGGTGTTTAAGTGAAAGCATTTCCTGATGAACCCGAAAGGGTGAAGCAGGGTGGAAGCCGAAAAACCTAAAGAGTAGGCGTTATTTAAAACTGGAATATAAATGAAAAAGATTGTTTATTTGGTATTGTTTATACTTTTAGGGGGAACATCTGCTTATGGTCAGTATTATTTCGGCGGAAGTTTTAATTTTAGCAGTTCCGGAAGAACCGAAGAATCGGGCGATATCTCAAGAGATGAAGGTTCCAGCACATCCTTCGGGCTGAATCCCAAAGGAGGTTTATTCCTTTCCGAAGATTTTGCTATAGGGCTGGGTATTGGTATCAATACTTCGTGGGAGAGAAATCCGGGCAATCCGGATGTGATTGATAAATCAGCAGGGTTTAGCATACAGCCCTTTGCCCGATACTATGTGGTGAAGATGAATAAGTTTTCTTTGTTTGGAGAGGGTCAGTTGGGCTTTTCTTCAAACTGGTCAAAAGTGGAGGTGGGCGGAACAACTACAGACGGACCGGTTACCAATACGTTTGGTCTTTCAGTCCGCCCCGGGGTTTCGTATGATTTAAACGAAAAAGTGGCTCTTGAAGCTTTTATCAATGGATTCAATTTTGCTGTAAGCCATAAAACGGAAAAAACCGAGAGGGGAGGAACGGAGGTCAGGGAGAGAAGTTCGAATTTCAACCTGGGAGCCAATATGGATAATATTTTTACTACAGGGGCCATAACTGTCGGAGTTATTGTGAAACTATGACAAGTTCTTAAGGGCAAATATTAATCGCTGCTATACCTGGATGATTGGTTGAGTGGCTGATTGACTGATTGACTGATTGGATGATTGATTGATTGAGCCCAATAGATGAAGAAAGCAAGAATAATGCATTTGTTATATTTTTTTATATGGCTGTTGCAATAACAGAAGCATGAAGTATAATAATTCAAATCGCTATAATCTTCATGGTTTCAAATTTTGCTTTGCTTCAGTATTTACTCGCCCTTAGATGCCTCCAACCTTTCTTTCTATATTTATCTTGTTTTTTCGCTCTTGCATGCTGTCGTTCCGGTCGTTCTTTCGTGCTGTCGTGCCATCCTGTTGTCGCATCGTCGTTCTTTTTCATCCAATCATCCAATCATTCAATCAACCAATCGCAGCGCCCCCTTAACATACAAAGGGTACCTGGCTCAAACTTAATACGATTTGCTGGAAACC
>JAGXLC010000476.1 GCA_018334875.1 Bacteroidales bacterium
TTAATTATAAAACATTAATAATCTATCCACGATGGAAAATAAGAGAAAACACCTGGAATTCATCCAAAACACCATAAATCGAATGGTTCATGGCTCTTTCTTAATGAAAAGCATTAATGTATTCATGGTTTCTGTTCTCTTAATTATCGGTGTTATAAAAAATGAAAACCAGGTAATTTTTTTGATCGGTTTTCTTCCGGTTATTGTTTTCTGGATACTCGATGGTTTTTTCCTCTACCAGGAAAGATTGTTCAGGACACTTTATGATGAAGTGAGGATGAAAAACCAGGACGAGATTGATTTCAGCATGGATACTAAGCGATTTCGGGGTGGCAGGCAAAGCTGGTGGAGCTCCTTTTGGTCAGGGGCGCTGTGGCCTTTTCATGGTGTTCTATTCCTGGTGGTATTGATCATAACCCTTTTGGCTCATTATGGGATATTTTAATTACTGAATGGAGCAAAAACAAATGCTCAAAATATTTACTGCCCAATACCGGTATTCCGGCAAAAACCGGCTCGATATCACAGTGAAGGGGAAAGACCCGGTGGGAAGCTGGTTTGCCCCTACCTGGGAGATGGTAATGAAAACCAAGAAAGGCCTCATGTCCAAAGAGGAATATACGCAGGAATACTACCGGCTGATGCGCAAAAGATACCGGGAGAACCCTGACATTTTCAATGATCTGTTGAAACGGGATGAAGTGGTCTTCGTCTGCTTTGAAAAACCCGAGGAAGGCTTTTGCCACCGGTATATCCTGGCGAACATATTTACTAAGATGGGGGCCGAATATAAAGGGGAACTGAATACCGACGGGTCGTTCTGGGGAGAGATTGATCTGGAAGTATTTGAAGAGCCGATTTAATTGGTTGACATTTAAGTTTGACAGGAGTTTGACAAAGAGTTTGAGGGTTTGAAAGTTAATAAAGGCTTAGGTCAACAGGAAGATATAATTGTCATTCGGATGTCATTTTGCGCCGTCCAAGCCCATAAGGTGGGAATTTAAAGGCGTATTAAATATAGAAATAATGAAACACCTTACAACAAACCTGTCCCGCCGAATATATGCGGGACACGTTACAGTCTTTTCTCTCATTTTTTTGTAATATTTTTGTTTCACCTAAACCGATGAAAAGATAAGAGCATAAATGGCTGTTAATTAATAATTGAATCTGATAACCAACAAATTTAAAGTTTTATAAAAATACGCTCATGATGAAATACAGGGTCTTATTATTTTTCTTATTAAGCTGTGTAATTATGGCAGAGGGCCAGACAAACAACACGCTTGAAAATGTAGTGATAACATCAAAAAAGGAGAAAACCCAGGTACACACCAATGAAAACGGGGAATTACATGTAAATGTATCACCAAAGGATGTCCGTAAATTCAAAGCCAATGGATTGGTTCGCTATAGTGACTTTGGTGCCAGGGGCGATGCCAAAACCGATGATATAGACGCTATCGCTGCTGCCCATGCATTTGCCAACGAGCACGATCTTTCCGTGAAGGCCGACGATGAGGCCACCTACTACATTGGAGGAAAGGAGCGCACTGCGGTTATCCGTACCGACACCGATTTCGGCACGGCGTCCTTCATCATTGACGATACCGATGTGGAAAATCCTAATGCATCTGTTTTTAAAGTTAGTTCCAGCCTGGAATCATTTAAACTTGAAGGCATATCTTCGCTTAAGCGGAATCAGAAGAAAATAGACGTCTCCCTTCCCCAAACCTGTCTGATCACTGTCACCAATTCCAACGTAAAGCACTATATCCGTTACGGGTTGAACCAGAATGATGGATCTCCGCAGACAGATATCTTTGTCGTTGATAAAAACGGCAATGTGGACATGGACGCTCCGATCATCTGGGACTTCGATCAGATCACGGATATTACCGCCCTCCCCATGGACGAGGATACCCTGACTATCACAGGGGGACGTTTTACCACCATTGCCAATCAAGATGAATCTAAGTACAATTATTATAGCCGAAACATCGCGATCAGACGCTCCAATGTTATCGTTGATGGGCTGGAACACCACGTCAAGGGCGAAGGAGACCATGGTGCGCCCTATGGCGGCTTCATCAATATCGGTGACTGTGCCTACATAACTGTTAAGAATACCATCCTTACCGGACACAAAACATACCAAACCATTGGCTCGGCAGGGAAGCCTGTCTCCATGGGCTCTTACGACCTCTCAGTCAGTCGTGCACTTAATGTATCTTTCGTGAACGTCAGCCAGACCAATGACATAAATGACCGCACCTATTGGGGAATCCTGGGCTCTAACTACTGCAAGAATCTGCTTTATGACAATTGTACCCTTTCCCGGTTCGATGCCCACAAAGGTGTTGCCAATGCCACCATCCGCAATTCCACCCTGGGACACATGGGGATCAATGCCATTGGCAGCGGTACTTTGACCGTGGAGAACACCACTGTCCGCGGAAGGAGCTTCATCAACCTGCGCTCCGACTATGGAAGTACATGGCGGGGAGAGTTCATTACCCGAAACTGCAAATTCGTGCCCGAGGACGGTAGACAAACCAGCGCAGCACTAATAAACGGATATAATTCCGGTCAGCATGATTTCGGCTACACGTGTTATATGCCGGAACGGATCACCATTGAAAATCTTCATATCGATGACTCCAATCACCCGGAGGATTACAAGGGTCCTGCTATTTTCACCGACTTCAATCCGGAAATGACCGACGATTCTTACGAAGAGAAGTTTCCCTATATCATAACCAAGAAGGTCATTCTAAAAAATGTAACAACTGCTAGCGGCAAATCTTTGAGGATCAGTGACAATCCGTACATGTTCAGGGATGTTAAGGTAGTCACCGATTAAGGTGCCATAACCCGGTCATCAGGGGATGGTCAAATTATCCCAAAAAGATATGCGCCAAGAAGGTTTTTGAAAAACTGGGGAATTTAAGGATAATTTAATTATTTCATTGTCGCATACAACCTCACCGGCCCTTCA
>JAGXLC010000477.1 GCA_018334875.1 Bacteroidales bacterium
AGCCGGATCAGATGTCTTCATCCAATAAGAATTTAAAAATACAAGAAGTATCCTACTGTGAACAAAGACAGGAATTGACTCTCTCATTGAAGGCTATTGATATTCAAGGAGAAACAGGAATCATCAGCATGAACCCATCTCAATAATTTTTTTTGTCTAAAAATAATAAAAATTAAACTTAAATCTTTGATTGGATGCCCTTATCAACCTACAAACCAATCGTCCTCTTCGACGGTTACTGCAACTTGTGCAGCAGTTCGGTGGTTTTTGTGCTGAAGCGGGAGCGGGGGGATGTTTTTCGTTATGCCTCCCTGCAATCGGATTTTGCTGAGAGGTTGCTTACGGATATGGGCATGGAGAAAGATGTACCCGATTCCATTGTTCTGATTGAAGGCGGGAAGGTATATACCCAATCCACCGCAGCACTGCGAATTGCGAAAAGATTAAGGTTGTTGTGGCCTGCTCTGTATGCTTTTGTTGTTGTTCCAAAATTTATCCGTGATCCGGTTTATGACTGGATCGCTCGCAACCGTTACAAGTGGTTCGGCAAACGCAGCACCTGCTTTGTACCAAATCAAGACGTAAAGCATAAATTTCTGGATAAGTAAAATGAATAAGAAACCTGAATAGATGGGCAACTTACCCGAATAGTTGAAAACCTCCGTGAAGTAGGGTAATGTTAATTTTAAGGTTTGAGAATGCGTGGTAAATTCAAAATATAACAAGAAAACGAGCAGAGAAAAGAACGGCAAAAGTGATGAGTTATGGGTTTTGAGTGGTGAGTATTTTTGCCAATGACTTAATGACAACCGAATGACAATAAAACTTGTCCGGCTCTTTGACGGATGACAATCAAATTTTCTTGTCTATCAATCCTCGAGTCACAGCAAGGTAGACTCTGCATAATTACCCCCCTTCAAAGCTCTAATGACAATCGAATGACAACAAATGACCATAGATGACAACCCACTGAATGCAAGGACAGCCAACTCATTACTCACTACTAGAAACTTACTGCATCCCTTTCCTTTCCATATACTTGTCGTTCAGCATAGCGATCAAATGGCTGATGGAAGCTTGTGCGTCTTTGGTGGCAGGATTTAGATCTTTTTTCTGAAGCCTGAGCATCAGTATTCCATAAAGCCCCTGCAGACAGGCTTCAATATCCCCGCGGGCTGTACCCTGTGACTTGCCTTTCAGGTCGTTTATACTGGCCTTCGCCTTATTGTAGGCATTCACATATTCCAGCTCATTGGGATCTCTGATGGTCGATTTGTGCAGATTCTCCAACTCATCAATGATGGAATTGAGAAAATTCAGATGGCCTTTTTCTTTGATTCCTTCATTCTCCATGCGTTGAATGAGGTCTCTGTACCATTCCCGCATTTCTTCCTTTACTTCCTCCGGCTGGTCGAATTTTTGGATGATATTTCTGTCAATTTGCTCCGGATCGAAACGGTTGGCACGGATCATATCCTCTATCTGCCACATGTAAAGTATATATTCGGCTATATTGGTCTTCTTCTTCTCTCTGGCTATGATCATTTCTTATAATCCTTTCTTCTTGAATTTATCCAGTATTCTTCTTTCTTTCTTGGTAGGCCTGCCTGCTCCTTTGGGCCGGTGTTCATGGATCACCTGTTTCTGGACATCAAGTTTTTTCATTTCTTTTTCCGGGGTGATGTCTTCCAGGTTTTCCCGGGCGATGGTTGCGGACTGCCTTTTTTCGAGCAAACCGGTAACACGGTATTTGTAGAAAACGGGTTTCTTTTTCACCGTTACCACTTCGCCTACTCTAACCGTATTGGAAGGCTTGACCTGCTGATCATTAATCAATACCCTTCCTTTTTTACAGGCCTCGGCAGCTTTGCTTCGGGTTTTGAATATTCTTACCGCCCAGAGCCATTTGTCTATTCGCAATTCATCTTTTTTGGTCATATAATATAATGACGTTGTGAATTATTTTATATTGTAATGGTTCATGGTAAGCTCCAGACCAATGGTACCAAAGGCTTTGATCATCTCTGCAGCATGTTCTGCAAGTTCGGGGAGTTTTTTTTCTTCCTGAGTGGACCATTCACTCAGTACATAATTCACCTGGGCTCCCTGGGGAAAATCGTTCCCGATGCCAAAACGAAGTCGGGGGTAATTGCTGGTACCCAACACCTGATTGATGTTGGCCAGACCGTTGTGTCCGGCATCTCCTCCTTTAGGTCTTATTCTTATAGAGCCGAAAGGGATGGATACATCATCCACAACCACCAGCAGTCTTTCTAACGGAATCTTTTCCTTCTTTAACCAGTAATGGATTGCTCTGCCACTAAGATTAACGTAAGTTGTGGGTTTGAGAAGTATAAAGGTTCTACCCTTGTGCTTGAATTGAGTGATAAAACCGTAACGTTTGTCATCAAAAGAAATATTGGATGCCTCAGCCAAAGCATCCAATATTCTAAAACCAATGTTATGACGGGTGTGTTTGTACTTTTCCCCGATATTTCCCAATCCTGCTATCAGGTATTTCAAGGTTATGAAATTTTATTCCTTACCTTCACTGCCGCCTTCTTCGGCACCTTCACCTTCTTCGGCTTCTGCTGCTTCACCTTCTTCACCTTCTTCTTCGCCCTCTTCACCTTCTGCAAGTTCATCTTCAGGCAGAGCAAAGGCAGCACCGCCACGTGGACTCTTAATCAATACCATTACAGAGTTTGGATCATCCAATATTTCCAGATTTTCATAAGAAATATCATCAATGCGGATGGAATCTCCGATGGTCAATTGGCTGACATCCAGCTTAATCTCATCGGGCATGTCTTTAGGCAAGGCCCTTACCACTACTTTTCTCATCTTGATGATTTCTTTTCCTCCGTCTGTAACCCCTGCCGGTACACCTTCATATCTTACAGGGATCTCCATCCAGAACGGATGTTTTTCAACCACCTCATAAAAGTCAATATGCTGTATATCATCCCTTACCGGATGGAATT